>VBAB01000845.1 GCA_005888525.1 Alphaproteobacteria bacterium | reverse complement strand
GTATGATGCCAACACGCTCATCATGGTGTTTCTGCCGACGGGGTTTACTTTGTCATTTCCGCCCAGTGCCCCAGGATGCTCCTATCACGGCTCTGAATCATCTTCGGCCTTCTACGCCGTCGTTCAGACTTTCGGCTGCGGGCCACTCCTAGCGGTGACGGCGCATGAATTGTTCGAGGCTGCGACCGATCCGGTGGTAGGTCAAGGATGGTATGGCAGCAGCGATGGGGAGGCAGTGGACGTTTGTGTGTCGGGGTTCAACCGACCGGATATAGACAAATCAATTGCAGATATCGTTGCGGCCTACGCCGCCGCCAACCCTGGACAAACGTTGAGTCTTAGTCCGGCTGTTACCGGCATTGCCGACAATACGCAACCCGATCCCAATAAAGCGGGAAACGTGTTATGCTCAACAACTGGATACTACACACCGGCGCCGAAACCCTGTGTTAATATTGGATCTATTAATTTTTGCTATATTGTGTGGTCGCCTCTGAATCCCGACATTTTTTTCCCTGACCGGATCTCTATCCCATCAGGATTCTGCCTCAACCGTGCCTCGCATGCAGCTATGAGGTTGTCGTTGGTGGAGCGTCAATGAAGAATTGGACGGCGGAGGTGGTGAATGCGGAAGGTGCTCTTGTGCCATATGAACTGACGCGTCGCGACAAGGAAGTTATCTTGCGGTTGAAACCCAGCGCGCAGGATATTAGGGGAGGTGCGATAGCGGAGTACAGGTTGAGACTCATGGCTGGCAGAGAGATCAGGCCGGGTGTGCCATATAAAATCTTTGCCCATATAAAGGTTTCCATCGACTCCGCGCCGGCCAAAGACAGGTAGACGGCACAATCGGCTCCAGACTGGCATTCGCTCTTTGCAAGAGAAGTCGACCCTCACCGTTTGCCGGGGAGGGCGTGGCTCTGCACGCCGCGGCCGCTCAGCAGCGGGCGCTTGGAGGAGATGCCGCCGGCGTTGACGCCCGCCCAGCCGATCTCGCCGGAAAGGCGGCCGTACTCGATCTTCGGGCAGCGGTTCATGACGACCAGAAGGCCCGCGGCCTCGGCCTCCGCGGCGGCCTCGCCGTTGCGCACGCCGAGCTGCATCCATACGATCTTGATGCCGAGCTCGTCCTTGCAGCGGATCGCGTCCCGCGTGACCTCGAGTGCCGCCGCCGAGCTGCGGAAGATGTCGACGATATCGACCGGGGGAGGCACGTCGGCAAGCGCGGCGAACACCGGCTGGCCCAGAATCTCCTGGCCGGCGAGACCTGGGTTGACGGGGATCACGCGATAGCCCTTGCCCAGCAGGTATTTCATGGCGAAGTAGCTGGGCCGGTTGCTGGTGGCGCTGGCCCCCACCATGGCGATCGTGCGCGCGCGGCCGAGAATGCCGGCGATGTACTCGTCCGTGTAGCTGTCGTGGTTCATGTCTCGACATGCGCGGGAGGCGTGCGCACTCAGCCCTTGTCCCAGACGGGCGCCCGCTTCTCCAGGAAGGCGCCGATGCCCTCCTCCGACTCCGCATGCATCATGTTCCGCACCATGACGCCGGCGGCGTAGTCGTAGGCTTCGGCGAGGTCCATCTCGATCTGGCGGTAAAACGCCTCCTTGCCGATGGCCAGCGTCGCCGGCGGCTTGGACGCGATGCGGTCGGCGAGCGCCATGGCCTCGTCCATCAGCCGGCCGGCCGGCACCACGCGGTTGACGAGGCCGTACTCGGCCGCCTCGCGCGCCGGCAGCAGCTCGCCCAGCAGCAGCATCTCCATCGCCCGCTTGCGCGAGACGTTGCGCGACAGCGCCACCATGGGCGTGGAGCAGAAGAGCCCGATGTTGACGCCCGGCGTGCAGAAGGTCGCCTCCTCGGCCGC
>VBAB01000844.1 GCA_005888525.1 Alphaproteobacteria bacterium | reverse complement strand
CGTGTCTCAGTGCAGGGTCCTATGCCCGCTGATCGTGCCCAACGGCAGAAATCACCATATGCCTCACGTGCCGGGATGCTGTCGCCCGCGTCTATCTTGAGCCTGATCTGAACCCAGCGCTCGATCACCTTGGGCCAGTCCGTGTTCCCAGCGCGCTCTGAACCCACCGCAGATCGAGGCTCTCGCCGAGGAGGCCCATCCCTCGATGCTGCAAGCCGGCACGAGCCGTCGCAGAGCCCGCGTCCGCGGTGACTAGCCGCTGCACCCTGGTGGCGGGTCTGAGCCGCGCGCCAGTTCTGGGAATTGGCGTTGGAGAGAGGTCGGGTGGGCCTACTCGGACGCGCCGCGTCGGATAGGCCCGGCGGATGGTGAGGAGGCGTGGCGGGCTGCGAGTTCCCTCCAGTCGCCACGGACACCAGGGTGAAACCCAGCGCTGAACCCGCCTCAATGAGGCCGGCCAGCAACAGGGCGATGCCTGTGCGAACGGTCGCGTCGTCGAGGCGGGCGAGCCGAGCCAGTCCACTGGCCTGCGGATCGGCGACAGAACCCACCACCGACGCAGTGGCGAGTTCGGCGCGACCCGCCACTAATTGGGCTTCTAGGCGCTCCGCAGCCTCGGCTGCCACCAACTCCTTGCGCAAACCCAGCACGGGGGCGCACACTGAACGGCTTTCCTCCATGCTCACATCTTGGCAGTGGCGGCTGCGTCTCCAGATGTGCAATGGAACCGCTGCTGAGAACAACTCGGCCTTGATCACATCAGACGGCCGGTGCCTGCCGAGTGTGGCGAGTTGGGTCTCGTCACGCTCCACCTTGGCTTCCCATCCGTGGCGGGTCGCCGTCTTGGCTGCATGCACAGCGACCACCTCTCCACGAGTCGACAGGACAAACCCCACCGCCGAGGTCATCGACCAGGCAACGCACCCCAGCCACAGCACAAGGCCTGCAATGACCAGGGTGTGCAAGCGTTGACGGCGCAGGCTCAACACCAGCAATGGCGCCGCCATCTTAAAGACGTCGGCTGCCATACTGGCGGCCGTGTAGGTGGCCTTGTCTATGAGCGTGTGGCCAAGGGAAAGCCCATACTGCAGGTTTGCGCTCAAGCTCACCGCGCAGAATGCGGCCGCTGCTGCATAGCCGCACACCGTGAGCAGGCGTTGTTCGCGCTCGGCACCGGAGCGTTGCAGTTCTTTGTCGTCAGTCATGGCGAGTTGACATTCCAAGGTGGGTTGGGACGCAACTCAACGACGACGATATCGGCGAGGCGGACCTTTCGCGGCGCGACAGGACTTGGACTTATTCCAGAGTGTGCCGCTCTTCCTGCAAGGTGCGGATCAAACGGTCGATTGCCGCCAATCTGGGGGTGCCCGTCTCCCGCCTCTGCGCGAGTTGCCGGATGAGCTCAGCCTGCCGATCAGCCCCGACCTGGCCATAGCTCGAGAAGGTAGTCATGACCTGATCATGGCCGAGGTTCTGGCTCCAAGCTTTGAACTCTTCCGGCGTTCGGCAGAGCCGCTCGCCGAGCTGGGCCAGCGTCTTGCGAAAAGAGTGTGGATTGGCGTAGGCCAGCCCGGCGCTGGTGAACGCGTCCTTGAAGATCGTCCGGATCGGCGTGGCATTGGACCAATGTGCGCGCGAGAGCCCGCCTGCCTGGAAGAGGTGGTACTGGTCCTGCATGATCCGGGTTGCTGGGAACAGCGGGTCGACCGGGCCGAACAGCTGCAGGCCGTCGAGATATTGCACCCAGTCGACAATAATCTGGCGAACATCCTCGCCGACGGGGAAGAACCAGGTTGTGAACGTCTTCGAGAACTTGGTGCGCACTTCGCGCGCGTCCTGCACGATCTTGCCTTCGACGACATCGACATGCTTGCGTTTGAAGGAGGCGACTGCGCCGTCGCGCGCGCCGGTGAGCAGGATTAAGGCCACGACAGCCCGATTGCGTAGCTCGATATCGGTCTTGGTTGGCATGTTCTGCAGGACATGCCGGATCTGGTCGACGGACGGCACAGGCCGCTCGGCGATGGCTTTAGCGATCTTGGCCTCCTTGTCGGACAAGGCGAAGTACTCGGCATCGGCCGAGGACAAGTGCGATCGATAGCCGTGCTGCG
>VBAB01000843.1 GCA_005888525.1 Alphaproteobacteria bacterium | reverse complement strand
CCGCCTGCACGACGAGCTCCCCTATGAGGCGACGGTCGAGACCACCTCGTGGCAAGAGCGGGATAAATCCGTGCGCATCGAGCAGACCATCTATGTCGAGCGCGACAGCCAGAAAGCCATCGTGCTCGGCAACGGCGGGCGCATGATCCGGCAGCTGTCGATACAGGCGCGGCAGGAGCTGGCGCAGATCCTCGAGAAGCCCGTGCACCTCTTCCTGTTCGTCAAGGTGCGCCAGAACTGGGGCGACGACCCCGAGCGCTACCGCGAGCTGGGGCTGACGTTCCCCAGGGATTGAGGTTGTCATCCCGGCCGGAGCGCGCTAGCGCGTAGAGCCGGGACCCAGGGTAGCAGCGCCGACGCTCTGGCCTGGGTCCCGGATATTTCGCTTCGCGAAATTCCGGGATGACATGCGGCATGCAGTGGAGCGATGAAGGCGTGATCCTGGGCGTGCGGACGCACGGCGAGACCGGCGCCGTGCTCGAGCTGTTCACGCGCGCGCACGGGCGGCACCTGGGCCTCGTGCACGGTGGGCGCTCGCGTAAGTTGCGCCCCGTCCTGCAGACCGGCAACCACGTCGACGTCACCTGGAAGGCGCGGCTGGCCGATCATCTCGGCCATTACGCCGTCGAGCTCAGGAAAGCCTTTGCGGCCCAGGTCATGGACGATGCTGCGGCCCTTGCCGCGCTCACCTCGATCGCCACGTTGACCCGCCTCCTGCCCGAGCGCGATCCGCACCCCAACCTCTACGAGGTGACGCTGTTCGTGCTGGGCTTCCTGGATGAGCGCGCCATGTGGCCGGCCCTCGTCGTGCGCTGGGAGCTGGCGCTCCTGGAAGAGCTGGGCTTCGGCCTCGATCTCGCCTCCTGCGCCGCGACCGGCAAGACCACGGACCTCGTCTACGTCTCGCCCAAGTCTGGCCGCGCGGTGTCGGCCGAGGCAGGCGAGCCCTACAAGGAGCGCCTCCTGGCGCTGCCGGCATTCCTGCGTGCGCGCGCCACCGGTGCCGTGACGGACGAAGACCTGCGCGCCGGCTTCGCGCTCACCGGGCATTTCCTGGACACGCGCGTCCTGCGGCCCCGCGATATGCAGATGCCCGACGCCCGCACTCGCCTGCTGTCCTATCTTGGGCGGAATTCTCCGGTCTGATGGCGCTGATTTGCCAACGGATGGAGCCCCTCATGCCGGCAATGCCCTTCAGCAATACTGCGCGCAGCCGGCCGGCCGAAACCATGGCCGTACTCGGCCTGCTCTCGGGCTTCCTGTCCGCCGTCTGGGGTCAGACCTACGATCTCGAGGCCCTGCAGCCGCTGGCGATCGTGTTCCTGCTGGCTCCCGGCGCCCTGCCGATCGGATTCTTTTACGGTGCAGCTCTGGGCGTCGGCATGGCGGTGTGGGCCCGCAAGCCGTGGGCGGCGATCATCGTTCTCGTCACGACCATGTATGCCTGGAGCGCGGCGGTTCACACGGCCGTCCGGCTGCAGCGCAACTCAGATGAGGACGCTTACCTCGTGGTCGCCAGCCTGTGTGCCGGTGCGGTCGGTGCCGGGCTGACGCACTTGGGTTGCTCCCTTTTCTCGGCCGAACTGCGCCGACCGTGGCGTATCGGCTTGACCTGCGTCGTGGGCGCCATCGCGGGGCTGCTCTTCTATATGGGCGAGCGCAAGATCCTCGACGAGCGACTGCTGTATCTCGTCTGGCAACCCGCGGTCGCCTTCTGCATCGGCCTTGCGTTGCCGCGACAAAGCCAGGACGCTTGAGGCTGCGTACGTAGCGACGCCAGCCTCGCATGCGACAATCTTTGGATGCGCCGCGCAGGCAGGAAGGTGCCACGGCTCGCTGTTGCCGAATTGCCGACTTGCACAGCCATGCATCTACGGTTGCGCGATTCGACGCATACTCATCGTCGCGGGACTGCGTATAATTGTCGTATAGCGATTCCTGCTGCTTGGAGGAAGGTGATATTCGCATCTCATCTGGCGATTCATCTCGAGAAGGCCGGCGCCGATGTGATCACGGCGGACCACGCGGTGGAGGCACTGCAGCGGCTCGTGCAATTTACGTTCTCCGGTGCGGTCATCGACTATTGGCAAGGGGCTCGCGATC
>VBAB01000842.1 GCA_005888525.1 Alphaproteobacteria bacterium | reverse complement strand
GCCTCAACAGCCCGACGCCGGTCTCGATCTACGACGAGGTGCCGTTCTGGCGCAAAACCATCCCTGAGGCATCGAAGGGCGCCATTACCGCGGATATCACGCCGCTCGATCAGATGAGCATCGACGACAAGACGATGCTGCGCCTGTTGAAGCTGGGCGTGATGGACTTCGCCGGCATGGACATCTCCAAGATGGCCGGCGACGACCCGCGCTTCGAGGCCTGCGACCTCGCCGGCCTGACGCTCGATCCCGACAAGGCGCGCGCCGCCTGCAACGCCTATCGCGACGTAATCGACCGCCAGATGCAGAAGAACTGGAACGCCAAGCTGCTCGCGTTCGGCGGCAACACGCCGCAGGTGTTCTGGTGCCGCGAGGTGGTCAGCGGGCTCGACGGCTTCAAAGGCAAGAAGGTGCGGGTGTTCAACAACACGATGCGCGACTTCCTGGCGGGCGTCGGCGCGACCGCGGTCAGCATGGCCTTCGCGGAAGTGGTGCCGGCGCTCAGTGCAGGCGTGGTGGATTGCGGCGTGACGGGCAGCCTGTCGGGTAACACCGCCGGCTGGCCCGAGGTGACGAAGTCGATCTACCCGATGTCGCTCGGCTGGAGCATCAATGTGCTGGCCGTCAACCTCGACACCTGGAAACGGCTCGATCCCAAGGTGCAGGCCTTCATGCTCGAACAGGTGAAGGCCTACGAGGACAAGATGTGGGCGACGATCAAGACCACCACGGGTGAGGCCGAGAACTGCAACACCGGCAAGCAGCCCTGCACCATGGGCAAGCTTGCCAAGTCCACTATCGTGGCCGTGAAGCCCGAGGAGGCCGAGACGCACAAGAAGCTGGTCGAGGGCGCGGTGCTCGCCGGCTGGGCCAAGCGTTGCGGCAGCGAATGCGCCAAGGAGTGGAACGAGACCGTGGGTAAGGCGCTCGGACTGAAGGCACCGACGCCGTAGGCATTTTCCGCTGCTCCGCGCGCGGGGATGATTGTCGGGAATCTGCGGTTGGGGGGTCGATGGGGCGCTTGCAGGCTATCGCCGAAGGAATATCCCGTGTCGGCGCGATCATCGGCGGAGCGATGCTGCTGATCGCGTCGCTGGTCATCTGCGTCGACATCACATTGCGCTATACGATCTCGAAGACGCTCGGCGGCGCCGATGAGCTGTCGGGCTATGCCCTTGCCATCTCCAGCGCCTGGGGTTTCTCCGCGGCGCTGCTGAGCCGCTCGCACATCCGCATCGATACGCTGTACGTGCGCGTGAGGACCCGTGTCAGGGCCGCGCTCGATCTCCTCAGCCTTGTCACGTTCGCGTCCTTCATCGCGCTCATTACCTGGCACGCGTGGGGCGTGGTGCGGCAGTCGTGGGACTCCGGCTCGCGCTCACTCTCGGAGCTCGAGACACCCGTGATCATCCCGCAGGCGCTGTGGTTCGCCGGCCTCGTCTTCTTCGTCATGGTTGCATTGCTGCTGCTCGCCCGCTCATTGCACGCCGTGCTGACGGGTGATCTGCCCAAGCTGTTCGAGCTCATTGGCTCGAAGTCAGCCGTGGCCGAGGCCGAGGAGGAGGTGCGGGCCACCGAGCGGGCCATGAACGAAGGACGGCGGCAACAATGACGGCGGCAATCTCCCTCATCGTGTTGCTTGTGATACTCGGCAGCTCGATTGCGGTCGCGGCCGGCATGGGGCTTACGGGCGTCATCCTCAACCAGCTCTTCTCGCCGATGCCGCTCACACGCGTCACGGGCGAGCTCACCTGGTCGACGACGACCAATTTCATTCTCACGGCCATACCCTTCTACATCATGTTCGGCGAGATCCTGCTGCGCAGCGGAATTGCCGGACGCATGTACACCGCCCTGGTGCCATGGCTCTCCTGGCTGCCGGGCGGCCTGATGCACTCCAACGTCGCCGCGTGCGCCCTGTTCGGGTCCGTATCGGGATCGAGCGTCGCGACCGCGGCGACAATCGGGGTCGTCGCCATGGGCGAGATCGACAAGCACAAATACAACGAGCCCCTCTTCCTCGGCACGCTGGCGGCGGGCGGAACGCTCGGCATCCTCATCCCACCCTCGATCAATATGATCATCTACGGCGTGATGACCGATACATCCGTGCCGAAGCTCTATCTTGCCGGATTCATTCCGGGTTTCATTCTCACGGTGTTCTTCAGCTTGACTGTGCTGATTGCATGCATGTGGAAGCCGCACTGGGGCGGAGACAAGATCGAGATCGATTGGCGGGAAGGGATTCCGTTATTGCCCGATCTGCTGCCGCCGCTGGCTCTGCTTATGATCGTTATCGGCGCCATCTTCTTCGGCGTTGCCACCGCCACGGAAGCGGCCGCCGTCGGGATCGTCGGTGCGCTGGCGATCACGGCTTGGCGTCGTCGGCTCACGCTCGTCATGCTGCGCGACGTGTGCGAAGCCACAGTGCGGACGACCGCGATGGTCGTCGCGATCCTGGTCGGCGCGTTCTTCCTCAACATCGTCATCCAGGCGATCGGGCTGACCCAGCAGCTGAGCCGGCTCATCAC
>VBAB01000088.1 GCA_005888525.1 Alphaproteobacteria bacterium | reverse complement strand
TTGACAGTGCATTGCGGCGGCAATCGATACCATTGCCACCCAATCAGTCGCGCAACAGCTCGTTGATGGCGGTCTTGGCTCGCGTCTGCGCATCGACCGTCTTGACGATCACGGTGCAATAGAGGGAAGGGCCCGGTTCGTTGTTGGGGAACGGCTTGCCCGGCAGCGAGCCCGACACCACCACGGAATAGGGTGGCACGTGGCCGACGTGGATCTTGCCGGTGTTGCGGTCGACGACCTTGGTGGAGGCGCCGATGAAGGTGCCCATGGCGAGCACCGAGCCCTCACCGATGATGACACCCTCGACCACCTCGGAGCGGGCACCGACGAAGCAGTTGTCCTCGATGATGGTGGGGTTGGCCTGCAGAGGCTCGAGCACGCCGCCGATGCCGACGCCGCCAGAGAGATGAACGTTCTTGCCGATCTGGGCGCAGGATCCCACCGTGGCCCACGTATCCACCATGGTGCCGCTGTCGACATAGGCGCCGAGGTTGACGAAGGAGGGCATCAGCACCACGCCGGGGCCGATATACGCGGACCGCCTCACGACTGCGCCGGGCACCGCCCGGTAGCCGGCCTTGCGGAAGGCCTCCGCCGTCATGCCATCGAACTTGGAGGGAACCTTGTCCCACCAGCTCGCGGCCCCCGGGGCGCCGGCGATGAGGCCCATGTCGTTGAGCCGGAATGAGAGCAGGACGGCCTTCTTAAGCCATTGATTTACAATCCATGTGCCCGCCTTCTTCTCGGCCACACGGGCTTGGCCCTTGTCGAGGAGGTCGAGAGCCGTGGCGACGGCGTCGCGGACTTCCCCGCGCGTGGCTGGGCTGATGGACTCGCGCTGGTCCCAGGCGGCTTCGATGATCGATTGCAAGGGTGCGTTTGCCATGGATGCGTTCTGGCGCGGGCACACCTCGCCTGTCAAATGGAACCAGCCGCCTGCAAATGCGTTGTGTATTTCTTGCTGTCCGCTTTACGCCCTACGTTGCATGCCCTAGATTACGGGCGACTTCGGAAGGGGCGAGCGGGCTTTTTGATGATTGCGCGGGCGGTTGCTTGGGGATTGGCGGGCGGCTTGGCACTCGTGCCTGTTGCTGCCGTGCCGCAAGAGCTGGCATTGGCACCCGTCGCCGCCGTCGTCCAGCTGCCTACCGCCCCGCCCACTCTGTCGCCCGATTGCCGCTCCAAGCGGGTCGCGGGCGACCTGTTCCGCAGACCTCTGCGCGCCTTGAGCCGGGCCGTTCGCGCCAAGCGCCAGGTCCGGGTGCTCGCCATCGGCTCCTCGTCGACCGCCGGCGTCGGGGCCTCCTCTCCTACGGCCACATATATCGCCAAGCTCGAGACCTCGCTCGAGGGCTCGCTGCAGGGCATGGACTTCGACGTGGTGGGCAAGGGCATGTCGGGCGAGGTGGCGCAAGGCGCCGCAGACCGCATGAAGCAAGAGGTGGAGGAGACCAAGCCCGACCTGGTCGTGTGGCAGCTCGGCACCAATGACGCCCTGCGCCACGTCAGCCTCGACAAGTTCAAGACGTGCGTGAAGACGACGTTGTCGTGGCTGGCCGAGAACAAGATCGACGTGGTGCTCATCGACCCGCAGTACGGCGATGCCCTGACCAAGGACGAGCACTACGAGAAGGTGGTCGGCGCGCTGGCCGAGGTGGCAAAAGAGATGCGCGTGCTGCTGGTGGACCGCTTCGAGGCCATGCGCGAGCTGCAGCACGAGCGCGGCGATCTGTTCTATCTTTCCACCGACAAGCTACATCCCAACGATCGCGGCCATCGCTGCATGGCCGAGCAGGTGGCGCGGGCGATCGTCGGCGGCCTGATACAAGCCGATGCCGATCAGGCCCAGCCCATCTTCTATCCCTGACGCACCGGCCTGCCGGATAGCCCCTTTGGCCCTCCACGTCTCTGCGGCGCTCATTTGCCGTCGTGGAAGATCACGCCCAGCGTGTGGCGGGAACCCGAGCGCAATCGGCTGACGCCGTGGCGCATGTTGACGCGGTAGATGCCGCGCGCGCCCTGCACGGGTCGATGTCGGACAGGGAAGATCACGGCCTCTCCACGCTGGAGCGACACGACCTCCGCTCGCGACTGCATGCGCGGGCGCTGCTCGGTGAGGACGAACTCGCCACCGGCGAAATCGTCGTTGGGCCGCGACAGCAGGAAGGCGGCCTGCAGCGGGAAAACATGCTCGCCATAGACGTCCTGGTGCAGGCAGTTGTAGTCGCCCGCGCCGTACTGCAGCAGCAGGGGCGTCGGCTTGCTCTGGCCCGCCGCGTGGCAGCGCGCCAGGTAGGCCGCATGCTTGGCGGGATAGCGCACGGCAATCCCCATCGCTTCGTTCCAGCGATTGGCGATATCTGCGAGCGGCTGGTAGAGGGCGGCTCGCAACGCGGCCACGATCTCGGGCAAGGGGTAGGCGAAATACTTGTACTCGCCGCGGCCGAACCCATGCCGCGCCATGACGATGCGGCTGCGGAAGGGCTCCTCGGCACCGTAAAGGTCGCGGAGCGCAGAGCATTCGTCCGCCGTCAAGATGGTGCCGGTCGTGGCGCAGCCGTGCGCGTCGAGGGCTGCGGCCAGAGCGGGCCAGTCCAGCGCCGCAACCCGCGCGGCGATGTCCGGCGACGGATCAGCGATGCGCGCGTGACGAACCAGCATCGGCTTGGTCATGTCCCGATCTCCAACTTCTATCTTCCAACCCAGCGGTGAGCTCGTCGAATCGCTGCAAGCTGGACCGGCCGTCCTTCGACAACCTCATCAGGACGGGGCATGCGTGTCGCCAACCTCGCAAATCGATGCGGGATGTGCGACCCGAAACGTGTGACGTTGGATGCTTGCGATGCAGAACACTCGCATTTTTCGCCAACTCCGGATTCTCTTGTCATCCCGGTGCTTGTCACCGGGATCCATGGTGCCGCGAACTCCGGCGTTAGCGGATCGCTGGATGCCGGGGACAAGCCCCGGCATGACAATCGCTCTCTGTTTGGGACAGGACACAAGCCGGGGACTGGAGGTTATTTCAGCGCGGCCCGGATCAGGCGCTTGGCGTCCTCGCCGTCCCACTCGGCGGGGCCGAGGAGGCGGCCGATCTCGCGGCCTTCGCGGTCGAGGAGCAGGGTGGCCGGCAGGCCGGCGGCGCGCAGGGTGGTCGCCAGCCGCGCGGTGCCGTCGGCGTAGAGGGCGAGCTTCTCGGCCTTGGCCTCCTCGAGGAACTTCCGGGCTCCGTCCAAGCCCGTACGGTCGACGCTCACCGCCACCACCTCGAACTGGTCGGAGGCCATCTCTCGCTGCAGCCGGTCGAGAGCCGGCATCTCCTTGCGGCAGGGCAGGCACCAGGTCGCCCACAAGTTGAGGAGAACCACCTTGCCACGCCATTCGGCGAGCGTGCGCTCCTGGCCGGACGCATCCTGAAACTTCACCTCGGGCAGGTCCTCCGGAGCCTTGCGGAATATGAAGGCGGCCATCTGCCCCTGACTCAGAGGGTTGGCACCGGGGCCGGCCGGAGCAGCGGCAGGCCTCTCGGCTTCCGCAGAAGGGGCGCGCGCCACCGGACGAACGGCGTTGTCAGGACGCCCCAGCGTCACGTATACGCTTGCGAAGCCCGCGATCGCGGCAATCGCCGCTGCGCCGAGCGCCGTGACGAGCGCAAGTCTCTCGGAGCGCCGCTTCGGCTCTTGGGCTGGCATCTTCTCTCTAGCTCGCATTCAGCAGCTGCAGCGGCACCCGGAAGGCAACCTCGTGACCGACAGGAACGCCAACAAGATGTGGGGTGGCCGCTTCTCCGTGTCACCGGCCGAGGTGATGCAGGAGATAAACGCCTCGATCGCCTTCGACAAGGCTCTGGCGCCGCAGGACATCCGCGCCTCCAAGGCGCATGCGGCGATGCTGGCGGCGCAGGGCATCATCAGCAAGGACGACGCCAAGAAGATCAACGCCGGACTCGACCGGGTGCTGGAGGAGATCGCGGCGGGCCGCTTCCAGTTCTCCCGGGCGCTGGAAGACGTGCACATGAACATCGAGAGCGGGCTCGAGGAGCTGATCGGCGAGCCGGCCCGGCGGCTGCACACCGCACGCTCGCGCAACGACCAGGTGGCGACCGACTTCAAGCTCTACGTGCGCGACTGGATCGACGGCGCGGATGCCGCGCTCGGCGGATTGCAACTCGCGCTCGCACGCAAGGCCGAGACCCACTGCGACACCATCATGCCGGGCTTCACGCATCTGCAGCCGGCCCAGCCGGTGACCTTCGGCCACCATCTGCTGGCCTACGTGGAGATGCTGGCGCGCGATCGCGGCCGGTTCGCCGACACGAGGGCGCGGCTCAACGAGTGCCCGCTCGGCGCCGCCGCCCTGGCCGGCACGTCCTTTCCCATCGACCGGCACATGACGGCCGAGGCGCTGGGCTTCGACCGGCCGGCGGCCAACTCGCTGGACGCAGTGGCGGACCGCGACTTCGCGCTGGAGACGCTGGCCGCAGCCGCCATCACCGCCATGCATCTGTCCCGCTTCGCCGAGGAGATCGTCATCTGGATGACGCCGCAGTTCGCGTTCGTGCGGCTCTCCGACAAGTTCACGACCGGCTCCTCGATCATGCCGCAGAAGCGCAATCCCGACGCGGCCGAGCTGGTGCGCGCCAAGGCTGGTCGCATCGCCGCTGCGTTCCAGGGGTTGCTGATGGTGATGAAGGGCCTGCCGCTCGCCTACGCCAAGGACATGCAGGAGGACAAGGAGGCCACCTTCGACGCGCTCGCGAGCCTGCAACTCGGCGTCGCGGCCATGACGGGGATGGTGGAGGACCTGGAGCCCAACGGGGAGGCCATGCGCGCTGCCGCGGCGGGCGGCTACTCCACGGCCACCGACTTGGCAGACTGGCTCGTGCGCGCGCTGGGCCTGCCCTTCCGCGAAGCCCATCACGTCACCGGACGCATCGTAGCCGCCGCCGAAGCCAAGGGCCTCACCTTGGACAAGCTTCCGCTCGCGGACATGCGGGCCGTGAGCCCGCGCATCACGGAGGCCGTCTATTCCGTCCTTTCGGTGCAGAACTCGGTCAAGAGCCGCACGAGCTTTGGGGGAACGGCGCCACAGAATGTGCGCAAAATGGCGCGAGCCTGGATAAAGCGGTTGGAAAAGGCTGCTGGAAAGGGCTAGAAACAGGCGTCGCGGCCCTGAGACGGCAGGCTGTTTCAGAGGTCGATTGGCGTTGCGGACTGTGAACAGGGTTCAGTCTACTCAGATGCACGGCCGTCTCAAGCTTGGCGTCGTGGCCGCGCTCCTTCTCCTCGGAGCGTTTGGCCTTGCCGGCTGCGGCGTGCGCGGACCTCTCGAGGTTCCACACGACGCGCCCACCGAGACCGGCAACGCCACGCCGGGAACGCCCGGCCAGCCTGTGCCGCATAAGCCATCCGTCCTCGATCCGCTGATCCGCTGACGGCCGTGAAATGCACCATTTCAGCTATGTCGGCGGCGTCCTCCACGCGGAGGGCGTGAGCCTCCCACGCATCGCCGAGGCGGTCGGCACGCCCTTCTACTGCTACGCGACGGCAACGCTGGAGCGGCATTATCGCGTGCTGCAGGAGGCCTTCGCCGGCCTCGACACACTGATCTGCTATGCCATCAAGGCCAACTCCAATCAGGCTGTCATTGCCACGCTGGCCCGCCTCGGCGCCGGCATGGATGTAGTGTCGGAAGGCGAGCTGCGCCGGGCGCGGGCGGCGGGCGTCCCGGCTGCCAAGATCATTTTCGCCGGCGTCGGCAAGACGCGCGAGGAGATGGCCTATGCGCTCGGCGAGGGCATCCTTTCCTTCAACGTGGAGTCGGAGCCCGAGCTAGAAGCCTTGAGCGAGGTGGCGGCGGGCCTGGGACATACCGCGCGCATCGCCCTGCGCGTCAACCCGGACGTCGACGCCAAGACGCACGCCAAGATCGCCACCGGCAAGGCCGAGAACAAGTTCGGCGTGCCCTTCGAGGATGCGCCCAGGCTTTACGCCAAAGCGGCGCGCCTGCCCGGCCTCGAGGTCGCCGGCGTCCACATGCACATCGGCAGCCAGATCACCGACCTGGCGCCGTTCCGCAACGCGTTTGCGCTCATGCGCGAGCTGACGCTGGACCTGCGCGCCGCCGGCCATGCGATCCGGCATCTTGATTTGGGGGGCGGCCTCGGTGTGCCCTACCGCGGCGGCAACGACCTGCCGCCCTCGCCGCAGGAGTATGCGCAGGTGGTGCGGGACACCGTGGGCAGCTTGGGACTGGCCATCAAGCTGGAGCCGGGGCGCATGATCGTCGCCAACGCCGGCATCCTGGTGGCACGCGTGATCTACGCCAAGCGCGGCCGCGACAAGACCTTCACCGTCGTCGATGCCGCGATGAACGACCTGATCCGGCCGACGCTGTACGAGGCCTACCACGACGTGTGGCCGGTCGATGAGGCACGGAGCCGGCAGGAGCCGATTGCGCAAGATATCGTCGGGCCGATCTGCGAGACCGGCGACTACCTGGCACTCGACCGCAAGCTGCCGCTGCTGCCGGCCGGCGACCTCGTCGCCTTCATGACGGCCGGGGCCTACGGCGCGGCCATGTCCTCGAGCTACAATTCGCGCCTGCTGGTGCCGGAGGTGCTTGTGAAAGGCGAGGTGTTCGCCGTCGTGCGCCCGCGTCAGACCTACGCCGACCTCATCGGCCTCGACCGGGTGCCGGAGTGGCTGGCTTGACGGTATGACCCCTTCCGATTGGGGGGCGGCTTCTCGTTACGAATGCGACATTTTCTGTTGATAAGCTCGTGCGGTGATCTCGAGTTACCCAAATCAGAATTGCTCGGGCGATCGACGGCGATGCACATTGATGCTGCAAGGACGGCGGCCGCGGGCGACTAAACCGAGGAGTGCAGAGAGCGGCCAAAGGACTGCGCAGCGGCGGTCCGACGTGTCGCAATGGCAAGGGGCTGGGCTTGGCTGCCGACGCCCCTGATGCAGCTGGCGAATAAGACGTTCAGTGGGTTGGCTGGTACCTGAGGGGGCTACCGGATGTTCACTTTCATCATTGCCCAAAAGCTTGGGCTCAAATCCGATCTGATCTTGGGGCTCTCCGTGTTCGAAGGCGTGTGCATGACCATCGCCGTGATGCTGCTGGTCGAGCGCTACTTGTTTTCGCCGACCGGCCGCATCGCCGCGACGGCCGAGGCGCGGGCCGAGCCGATCGCGGTGCGCGCACCCTCGCGGACCTCTCGGTAAATCCGCGAATTCTGCCGGAGCCCGCCGTCTTTCGCAGGCCTCGCCCGAGAATTTCGCGCGGAGCCTTGGCAAAGCAATCCTCGACGAATGGCGGTCCGGGAGCTTACGCTGGGCGCTGAACGACAATCGACGCGCGACCGGACCGTCATCGCGGCACCGGCTGTGAGCGTGTTCGGTCGGCCAGCGCGGAGGAGCCCCCATGA
Source organism: Alphaproteobacteria bacterium (assembly GCA_005888525.1). Lineage (GTDB taxonomy): Bacteria > Pseudomonadota > Alphaproteobacteria > Rhizobiales > Hyphomicrobiaceae > AWTP1-13. Next base: position 445 of record VBAB01000088.1, on the reverse strand, counting down.
AAACCGGCGATGCGATTGCAGAAATCCTGAAGCGCGAGGGCGTGGAGTGGATCATCGGCTACCCCGTGAACCACATCCTGGAGCACGGCGCCGCCGCCGGCATCCGCCCCATCGTCGTGCGCCAGGAGCGCATCGGGCTGCACATGGCGGACGCCATTGCGCGCGTCACCTCGGGCAAGAAGGTCGGCATGTTCGTGATGCAGCACGGGCCCGGCGCCGAGAACGCTTACGGCGGCGTCGCCCAGGCCTACAGCGAGTCGGTGCCGATCCTGGTGATGCCCATGGGCTACGCCCAGCGCATGGCCTGGGTCGATCGCAACTTCTTCTCCGCGATCAACATGAAGAACATCACCAAGTCGGCCGAGCCGGTGACGTCGGCCAAGGAGCTGCCGAACGTGATGCGGCGCGCGTTCCAGCGCCTGCGCTCGGGACGCGGCGGTCCGGT
>VBAB01000841.1 GCA_005888525.1 Alphaproteobacteria bacterium | reverse complement strand
CATGAGGAATCGGCGAGGCAGGCCGTGGCCTCGCGCAGCGTCTTGGGCACCTCGGGCAGCATGCGGCCGGCATAGGCATCGCCGGTGAACGGCGGCTCCAGCTCCAGCTTCTCCTCAACCCCCTGCAGGCCCGCCGCGATCAGCGCCGCGAACGCCAGGTAGGGATTGAGGTCGGCGCCGCCGATGCGGCACTCGATGCGGACGGCCTTGCTGCCCTCCCCGCACAGCCGGAAGCCGGCGGTACGGTTGTCCCGGCTCCACACCGTCTTGGTCGGCGCGAAGGTGCCGACCTGGAAGCGCTTGTACGAGTTGATATAAGGCGCCAGGAAATAAGTGATGTCGCGCGCGTAGCGCAGCTGCCCGGCGACGAACGCGCGCATCAGCGCCGACATGCCATGCTCGGCCTTGGCGTCGTGGAATAGCGGCTTGGCGCCTTTCTCGTCCCACAGCGACATGTGGATGTGCGCGGAGGAGCCGGCGAGGTCGTAGCGCCACTTGGCCATGAAGGTGACGGCCTTGCCTTGCCCGTGCGCGATCTCCTTCACCGCATTCTTCAGGATCACGTGGCGGTCGGCCATCTCGAGTGCGTCCGCATAGCGCACGTTGATCTCTTCCTGCCCCGGCCCCCATTCGCCCTTGGAGTTCTCGACCGGCACGCCCGCCCCCTGCAGTCCGCGGCGGATGGCGCGCATCACGCCCTCCTCCTTGCTGGTCTGCAGGATGTGATAGTCCTCGATATACGCGCCCGCCGTCTCCAGCCCTGCGTAACGCTTGGCCGCCGCCGACTTGTAGGTCTCGTCGAACAGGTAGAACTCCAGCTCGGAAGCGCAGAACGCGCGCGTTTTCTGTGCCGCGAGCCGCTCAATCTGCCGCTTGAGCATGGCGCGCGGCGAATGCGGCACGTCGTGGTGGTGATGGTCGAGCACGTCGGCCAGCACCAGCGCGGTGCCCTCGAGCCACGGCACCTTGCGCAGCGTGGCGAGATCGGGCTTGAGCACGAAATCGCCGTAGCCCTTGTCCCAGCTCGCCGCCGCGTAGCCCGGCACCGGCTCCATATCGATGTCGTTGGCGAGGAGGTAGTCGCAGGCGTGCGTCTCTTTGTGCGCACCGTCAACGAAGTACTCGCCCTGGAAACGCTTGCCGATCAGCCGGCCCTGCATATCGACCATGGCCACGAGCACGGTGTCGATGCTCCCGGCCTTCACCGCCGCCTTCAGCTCGTCGAACCCGAGATTGCCGGCCATCTGAGAGCCCCATAGCCCCTGCACCAGGCACGAAACGCAGTCTGAGCTGTCATACCGGGGCTTGTCCCTGGTATCCAACCATCAACAGGCGCCACAGCGTGCGGCACGATAGGTCCCGGTGACAAGCACCGGAATGACAACGGTTCACGTGCCGGCGGCGGATCGCTCATCGCGAATCGTAGCTCCTGCATCCTCGATGACCGACGCGATGATGTCGAGCGCCTGCAGCATCCGCTGCTCGCGGCACTGGACAAACGCAAAGCCAAAGTGGAGGCGGCGCGGCCGTGCACGTCCTCGGCGGAGCCGCCGGCATCGAGCACCTTCCACGCCGGCGACAGCGCCCCGATCTGACGAGATGGGAGAGGTCGATGCCGATCCTCGACATGGCCCGGTCGTACTTCTGCTCGAGGTTGCGGTCGAACAGAAGGTCGAGGTCCGCCGGGCAGTGCAGCCAACCGTTGGCCTGGATTTCGCTCTCGAGCTGACCCGCCCGCCAGCCGGCATAGCCCAGCGCCAGGATCGCCCTGTCGGGCCCCTTGCCGCCAGCAATGGCTTTCAGGATGTCGATGGTGGCGGTCAGGGATACGCCGTCATCGATGGAGAGCGTCGATTCGGCTGCATGATAATCGGAGCTGTGCAGCACGAAGCCGCGCCCGGTCTCAACCGGACCGCCGACATGCACATCCACGTCGACCTGATCGACCCGGATGTCGTCGGCTTTGCCCGATGCGATGCTGAGTTGCTTCAGCAGCTCGGAGAAGCTGATGTGCGGCGCGCGCTGGTTGACGATCAGGCCCATCGCCCCCTCGGCCGAATGCGCGCACATGTAGATCACCGACCGCGCGAAGCGCTTGTCGGTCATGATGGGCATGGCGATCAGGAGCTGCCCCTCGAGGTAGCCGTCGCTGCGCCCTTTGCGCTTTCTCGGCGTTCGCATGCGGGAAGACTAGCGCCGGAATGGGGCGCCTGGAAGGGGTCGAACGGCCTCAATCACGCAACGATCGAGGAGACTTGTATTGAGTTTCGCGCATCGTGAGATAAGTGTGGAGGAACAATGAGGAGATCATGAGCGTGGCCCGAACAGGCGCCTGCGCCTTTGTCGCGGCGGTGCTTGCCGGCGCGGTAGCGGCGCAAGGGCAGGCGGTGGCTCCGGTCAATCTCGCCTCGCCGTGGGTGGAGCTGCACAACGCGCGGGTACGTCTGCTTGCGGGACCGCCCCCGGCGAAGTCGACCAAATCCTATCTGGCGGGCGTCGAGATCACGCTGGGCGAAGGCTGGAAGACCTATTGGCGCATGCCGGGCGACGCCGGCGTGCCGCCGAACTTCGATTGGACAGGCTCCATCAACGTTGCGAGCGTCGAGGTTCGCTATCCAGCCCCCTCGCGACTGCACGAGCCCGGCGCCGAGACCATAGGCTACAAGAATTCAGTTCTCTTCCCCGTCGAAATCGTGCCGAAGGACCCAAGCCAGCCAGTCGACCTGGCGCTCACCTTGGAGTTCGGCGTGTGCCGCGAGATCTGCATTCCCGCAGAAGCCAAATTCTCCCTGGCGCTGCGTCCCACTGGCATGTCGGGCAGTCCCTTACCCGCGGTGCTGGCGGCGTTGGAGCGCGTGCCGCGCCGGGGCGCGAGCCGCCGCGCCGACGATCCGCAGCTGAAGAGCGCGACGGCCAGCCTAGAGGGTGCCGCGCCGCGTCTCACGATTGCAGCGCACTACCCCCGCGACAGCCAGAGCGCCGACCTCTTCATCGAGGCCCCGGGTGGGCTCTACGTGCCCCTGCCGAAAAGACTGCCGAATGCCGCGGCCCGCG
>VBAB01000858.1 GCA_005888525.1 Alphaproteobacteria bacterium | reverse complement strand
TGGTTGCCGGCATGGGGTGCACGCTGATCGGCCTGATCGTGCTGGCGCACGCCGGCAGCTTTGCCGTGTTGCTGCTCGGGGCTGCGCTCATCGGCACCGGCTCGTCGATCTTTCACCCCGAGTCGACGCGCATGGCCCGCATGGCCTCGGGCGGCCGCCACGGTTTTGCTCAGTCCCTGTTCCAGGTCGGCGGGCAGGCCGGCCAGTCGCTCGGACCCCTGCTGGCAGCATTCATCGTCGTGCCGCGCGGACAGTCGAGCATCTCCTGGTTCTCGCTGGTGGCGCTGGTCGCGATGGTGCTGCTGCTGCAGGTCGGGCAATGGTATAAGCGCCAGTCGCCGACCCCCGTGAAGCCGCGCATGGCCGGCAGCGCGGCGAGCACGCAATCGCCGGCGACGAACGTCACCTTCGCGCTCGTCATCCTCGTGGTGCTGATGTTCTCGAAGAACGCCTACACGGCGAGTCTGAGCTCCTATTACACCTTCTACCTGATCGGGAAATTCTCGGTCTCTGTGCAGGTCTCCCAGATGCTGCTGTTTTTGTTCCTCGTCGCCCAGGCGCTGGGAACGCTGATCGGTGGGCACCTGGGCGACCGCTTCGGCCGCCGCGAGATCATCTGGTTCTCGATCCTGGGCGCCGTGCCCTTCACACTCCTCCTGCCGTTTGCCAACCTGTTCTGGACGGCGGTCCTCACGATCATCATCGGCATGATCATGGCGAGCGCCTTCCCCGCCATCCTGGTCTATGCCCTGGAGCTGCTGCCGGGCAAGGTCGGGATGATCGCCGGGCTGTTCTACGGCGTCTCGTTCGGCCTCGGTGCACTGAGCGCAGCACTGATGGGCGAGCTCGCCGACATCACGAGCATGACCACCGTCTACAGGCTGTGCGCCTTCCTGCCGCTGCTCGGACTCCTCACCTGGTTCCTGCCGAAGATCGAGCGGCCGCGAATTCGTTGATCGCAGCGTCGGCGTCCACCGGCAACGATGGGTAGGTTTGCCGCAATGCCGAGCCTTCCACGCGCACGGATCGGGCTTCTCATCGTCGGCCTGGGCATCATCGCCGCGCCCCTCGACACCGCCGTCAACATCGCTTTCCCCAGCATCACACAGGCCTTCGATTTGCAGGTGCAGGACATCCGCTGGGTCGTGATCGCCTACGTCCTGACCTACGCCAGCCTGATGCTCGTGTTCGGCAGGCTCGGCGACTTGCTGGGTTACCGTCGCATTTTCCAGCTCGGGCTGCTGGTGAGCGCGGCAGGCTTTTTTGCTTGCTCGTCGGCCCCGACCTACCGCCTCCTGCTGCTCGGCCGCATGCTGCAGGGGGTCGGCATCGCCCTGACTTTGAGCTGCGCCCCGGCGCTGGCCATCTCGCTCTACGGGGAGCGCGACCGCACCTGGGTGCTCGGCATCTATGCGGCGATATCGGCGGCTGGTGCGGCGCTCGGCCCTGTCATCGGCGGGGCCCTGGTCGAGCGTGCCTCATGGCCTGCCGTGTTCTGGTCCCGCGCGCCTCTCGTGCTGGCCGCGCTGGCGCTGTCGTGGCTCATCCCGACAACGGCCAAGCTGGGATCGGTGCGCGGCTTCGACGCCGTCGGCGCCGCCCTGCTCGTCACGTGGCTCAGCGCGTTGCTGCTCGTGTTCGCTGTCGGCTCCGAGCTGTTCGGCCTCACCCTACCTCTCGGGCTGGCGCTGCTGGCGCTGCTCGCCTTCGCGGCGTTCCTGATCCGCGAGGCGCGCCACCCGCAACCCCTGATCCGGCTGTCCCTCTTCCGTGACGCCAACTTCACCGTCATGAACGCCGCCAGCATCGCCGTGAACCTCGTTGCTTTCGGTGTGCTGCTTCTGGTGCCCTACTATCTGGCGCGCATCGCGAACATGGACGCCGCCGCCGGCGGCATCATGCTCGCCTGCGGCGCCGGCGGCATGGTGATTGGCTCCTGGCTTGCCGGCAGGCTGGCGGGACGCGTCAAGATTGGCCGGCTCGCGCTCGCGGGCGTCGTGCTCAACATCGCCGGGCTCTGGACCATATCGACATGGGCGCCCGCGACTACGCTCACTGTCATTGGCCTGTCGCTGCTGCTGCAAGGCGTCGGTCTCGGCCTGTTCCAGGTCGCCTATGCCGATCTCGTGACCGCGACGTTGCCGCCCGAGGATCGCGGCGTTGCCGGCAGTCTCACCATCCTCACCCGCACGATCGGCGTCGTCGGCGGGGCAACCGGCCTCTCAGCGGCCTTTCACATCTTCGAGACGACAGCCCTGTCAGCCGGTGCGCCCGCGGCGGATGCTTTCCTAGCCGGCTTCCAGTCGACCTTCTTCTACGCCGCAGCCGCGCTGGCACTCTGCCTCGCGATGAGCATGGTGCGCCCGCGCATCTGGTTCGAGCGGACTTGAGAGCTGCCTTCGCCAGCACCACCCGGCGGGTGCGCTGCCTTAGTGCGGGTTCTTGAAAACCGTC
>VBAB01000857.1 GCA_005888525.1 Alphaproteobacteria bacterium | reverse complement strand
CCACTGCTCTCGGTGGAGTCTAGTCCCCAAATTGCAGTCTCCCTATGCACCAAGAAAGATCCGCCGCACCTCAGGGCTGTTCATCAGCGATGCCGCCGGCCCGTCGATAGCGAGGCGTCCGCTTTCCAGGATGTAGCCGCGGCCCACCATGGAGAGCGCCAGGCGCACGTTCTGCTCGATGAACAGGATCGCCATACCCTCGGCCTTCAGCGTCTCGAACACCGCCTTCATTTGCTCAATCACCTGTGGCGCAAGCCCGAGAAACGGTTCGTCCACCATCAGCAACCGCGGCAGCGCCATCAGGCCGCGGCCAAGCGCCAGCATCTGCTGCTCGCCTCCCGAAAGCGTGCGGGCGAGTTGGCCCTTGCGCTCCGATAGCCGCGGGAAAAGCGAGAAGACTCGGTCCATGGACCTGGAGCGGGCTGCCTTTGCCGCAGGATGCCACGCTCCTAGTGTCAGGTTCTGCAGGATGGTGAGGTGCGGGAAAACGCGCCGGCGCTCCAACACATGGGCGATGCCGAGGCTTGCCCGCGCATGCGTTGGTCGCCCCACCAGGCTGATTCCCTCGAAAAGGATGTCGCCGGCTTTGGCGGGGAGCAGACCGCTGATCGTGTTGACCACCGTGCTCTTGCCAGACCCGTTCGGGCCCAGCAGCGCCACGCTCTCACCCGCTGCCACCGAAAGCGATACACCCCAGACGACCTGGTAGTCGCCATACGCCACTTCGAGGTCCTTGACGTCAAGCAGCATCGGCAGCGGTCCCGAGATAGGCATCGACCACCGCCGGATCCTTGCGCACGTCCTCCGGCCTGCCGAAGGCGATGCGTCGTCCGGCGTGTAGCGCCAGGATGCGGTCGGCGAGTCTCATCATCACCTGCATGTTGTGCTCGATGGTAACGATGGTAAGTCCGCGCCGCTTGAGCTCCAGCACCAGGTCGACTAGGCCCGGAATGGTGCGCTGGTCCACGCCGCCGGTTACTTCGTCCATCAAGATGAGGCGCGGGTGCATGGCAAGCGCCCGGCCAAGCTCAAGCCGCTTGCGCTGACCCGTGGAGAGCTCGCGAGCGAAGCTGTTGCGCTTTTCCAGAAGGTCGACGAAGGCAAGCGCCTCCAGTGCGTGGTCGCGCGCCACCCTCATGTCGGCGGTGCGGGCTAGCGCGCCGACGATGACGTTCTCGGTCACGGTGAGATCGGGGAACGGCTTCAGCTTCTGGAACGTGCGGGCCACGCCTCGGCCGGCGACGCGGTCAGGCCGTAAGCCGGTGATATCGTGCCCGTCCAGGAATACACGGCCGGCGTCGAGTGGTTGAAACCCCGTAATCAGGTCAAACAGCGTCGATTTGCCGGCACCATTGGGACCGATGATGCCGACGATTTCGCCTTGGTTCACGTCGAAGGTGACCTCCGCATTGGCGGTGAGGCCGCCGTAGCGTTTGGTCAGACCCTTGACGTCCAGGAGCAGGGTCATGGCGCAGGCCTTGCGCGACGCCGGACGCGCTCCTCGAGCATGCTTAGGATGCCGCTCGGCCGCCACATGCACACGAGCATGATCAGGATGCCGTAGATGATCAGATCGATGGTACGACCGGTGCCTCCAAACCAGATGCGGCTGTATTCCGACAATGGCACGAGGATCGCCGCGCCGAGTGCCGGCCCCCACAAGGTGCCGCTGCCGCCGAGCACGGTCATCAGCAGCACGATGATCGATATCTCCGCGGAGAACAGCCGTTCTGGATCCAGCACCAGGACGTATTGCCCGTAAAATGTACCGGCTACCGACATCATAGCCCCGGAG
>VBAB01000856.1 GCA_005888525.1 Alphaproteobacteria bacterium | reverse complement strand
ACCGCCGAGAAGAACCTGGAGATGCGCACGACCAGCTTCTACACCAGCCACGAGGCCCTGTTGCTGCCCTACGAGCAGGCCCTGACGCGCAGGGACGAGGCCATGGGCTCGGGCGAGTACGTGGCGACCTCGGGGCACTTCTTGTGGATCGGCGACCGCACGCGCCAGGTGGACGGCGCGCACGTGGAGTTCTGCCGCGGCATCGTCAATCCCGTCGGCTTGAAATGCGGGCCGTCGCTCGAGGCGGACGATTTGCTGCGGCTTATCGACATCCTCAACCCGAAGAACGAGGCGGGAAGGCTCACCCTCATCTGCCGCTCCGGCGTCGACAAGATCGAAAAGCACTTGCCGAAGCTGATCCGCGCCGTGAAGACGGCCGGCCGCGCGGTGGTGTGGGAGTGCGATCCCATGCACGGCAACACAGTGACTGCGGCCAACGGCTACAAGACGCGCCCCTTCGCCAGCATCGTCGGCGAGGTGGAGCGGTTCCTCGACATCCACCTCGCGGAAGGCACCTATCCCGGCGGCGTGCACATCGAGATGACCGGCCAGAACGTGACGGAGTGCACGGGCGGCTCCAGGAGCATCTCGGAAGCCGACCTCGCCCGCCAGTACGACACCGGCTGCGACCCGCGCTTGAATGCCGGGCAAGCGCTCGAGCTGGCTTTTCTGCTGGCCGAAAGGCTGAAGCAGGACAAGGCGGCGACGGTGCCAGTGTCCAGGAAGGCTGCGGAGTAGTCTGGGTCCTCTCCCCGTGAAAAACGGGGAGAGGGAGATCACGCCCGCGTCGCGATGATCGCCGCCACCACCATCAGCCCGCACGCAATGGCCAGCGACCAGGCAGCGTTGGCATAGCCCAGCAGCACGAGGAGCACGGTGGAGAGGATGGGCGAGGCGTAGGAGAGCACGCCCAGCAGCGGCACGCTGCCGCCCTTCATGCCGACGTCCCACAGCAGGAAGGCGGCGCCTACCGGGCCCAGGCCGAGGCCCAGCAGCGCGAGCCAGGCGGTGCGATCGGCCGGCATGGTCCATTGCTCGAACGCGAGGCTGCAAACGAAGGCCAGCGCGGCCGTCGCCAGACAGGAGACGGCGATGCTCTCGCTCGGCACGGCGGCGAGCAGGCGCGAGGCCACGGAATAGGTGGACCAAACGAGCGCGCAGCCGAGCGCCAGCGCGAAGCCCAGCCGCTTGGCGTCGGTGCCTTGCGCGAGATCGAGCTGGTCCCAGACCAGGATCGCGGCTGCCGCCATCCCGAGGAACGCAGCCAGCACGTGGCGCGGGCGCAGGCCCGCGCCGGGCAGCAGACCGGAAAGCAGGACCGTGAGCAGCGCCCACAGCGAGGAGATCAGGTGGGCTTCGGCTGGCGGAGCGAGCTTCAGCGCGGCGAAATAGAGCGCGTGGTAGCCGAACAGGCCGTAGATGCCGAGCGCCAGGGACGCCGCGGTGGGCCGTATGCAATGCAGCCGGCCCCGCAGCAGGGCGATGAGCG
>VBAB01000087.1 GCA_005888525.1 Alphaproteobacteria bacterium | reverse complement strand
GCCGAGCGCGAGCTTCTTGGGCGGATCGGCGGCGGATTGCACCTGCATCACCTTCTGCTTGGCGAGCTTCTCGAAATAGGACCAGCCGAGGTCGCGAGCCATCTGATGCGTCGCGGTCAGCACCGTGCCGCTGTAGCCGGGATGCGCCTTGACGAGCTTGCCCGTCCATTTCGGGTCGAGCAGGTCGGCGAAGCTCTTGGGCGCTTCTTGCGCTTTCACCAGCCTGGTGTTGTAGGCGATGCCGCACAGCCAAATCCGCCATGAGGCAAACAGGCCGTCCACGTCCTTGTGTTGGGCAGGGAAGTGCTTGGCGACGTCCTCAGGCACGCATGGCGTGAGGGCCCCCTCGCGCTTCCATGCGATGTAGTGCGCAGCGTCCGAGCTCTGCGCCACGTCGCAGGCGAAGATGTTGCTAGCGCGCTCCTGGCTGATGCGCTGGAAGACGCGCTCCGCGCCCGTCCGCTCGATGCGCACGGCGACGCCAGCAAATTTCGCCTCGAAGGACTTGGCAATGGCCTCGGCAACCTGCAGGTCGACGGAGGTATACCAGATCACCTTGCCTTCGCTTCGAGCGGCCTCGATCAGCTGCGGAGTGATGCTCTCTGGCGCGGGCGGGGCGGCGCGGACGCTGACCCTCGGCCACCCCAGTGCACCAGCCGCCGCAGCGGAGCCCAGCAGAACCGCTCGCCGTGTGGGCCTGAGCCTCGGCATGATGTTTCCTCCCAAGTCCATCCTCGCCAATCATCCCGGACCGGCTTGTGCCGACCCGGAGGGGTCTCACGGGTTGAAGACGCGGGTCCATTCCTCGCGCATTTTCTGCAACTCCGCGGTCGAGACGCTCTCCCAATCGATCTTGATGATCTTGAGGCTGTCCATGCTCGGCGCATATTCCGGCAATGGGCTCTTGAACCCGGCACGGCCCGAGATCAGCGCCTCGCCGCGCACGAGCGCCTCTTGGCCCCGCTCCGAGAGCATGAAGTCGATCCACAGCTTGGCGGCATTTGGGTGCGGCGCCTTCTTCAGGATGAACATGCTCTGCGGCAGCAGCACCACGCCCTCCTCGGGCAGCATGAACTTCAGCTTGGCACCCTTCTGATTGTACTGATACGCGCGCGTGGGCATGCCCGTGAACGCCATCAAGTCCTCACCGGACACCAGGCGCCCCGCGATCTGCTCGGAGCGGAGCAGGAAGGGCGGCTTGCTCTCCGCAAGCTTCTTGAAATATTCCAGATCGAGAACCTTCCTGAGGCCCGCGTAGGTATCGAGGTAGGTGACCGACTTCGTCGCGTCGCCGATGCTCATGCGCCCGGCCGGCACCGCACCGAAAACGTCCTTCCACGACTTGCCGTTGAAGGTGGTGCGCTCGCTGTCCCACATGGGAACGAACAGATAGGCGCCGTTGAAAGCGAAAAAGCCGTCCTTGCCCATGCCGCGCTCGAAGGTGCTGGCGTAGTGCCTGTACTGCGGCGAAGCGTACGCCAACACGTCGCCCTTGTTGACGCGCCCGAACACCCACGTGGGCGACCCGATCGCCGCCACATCGATGGTCACGCGATCGGCGCCGATCTCCTGCTCGACCCGCGTCACCAGGTTGGCCGTGCTGGAGAGCTGGTAGTTGACCTTGAACGAGGCCGGCAGGCCGTAGTACTCGCGGAATTGGGCGCTGAGTTTGTCGTTGGTCTCCGGCTGTATGACCACGTCCCAATACGTCAAGCCGCCCTCTTTCTTGGCGTCCTCGACCAGCTGCAGGACGCGCGCCTTCTCCTCGGGCGCAGCGCCCTGCAGCGCCGGCAGCTCCTGGGCCGCGGCGTCGACGGCGATGCCCAGCGCCGTGAAGATGGAGAGAAATGCCGGTGCGAAAGTTCCCTTCATCGCTTCCTCCCGTCTTGTCGATCGTACTTCACTCTAGCGATTGATCGGTGCAGGGAATACGAGGCAATCCTGCGGCCTGATGGAAACCTCCACGCGATCGCCGGATTGCACGTCACCGGATGGTTGAATGACGCGCAGCTCCACATCGTTCGCGGCCACGATGTATTCCTCTGAAAGCCCGAGGAACGAAGCCGCACGTATCTCCCCCGAGAATACCTGTCGATCCGGCAGCGCCATTGTTGCGGAATCTGCCGCGGCGTTCGTTGTCGGCGCGGACTTGCGAACGGATATGCGCTCTCTCCTGATGCAGACGAGGACGCTCGAACCATCTGCAACCACGCCATCCTCGCTGACAACGCCCGAAAGGATCAGCCCCTCGCCGAGCGCAACCCGCACGGAGCGGGGCTCCCTGGAATCCTCGCCGTCTTGCGCGTTGTGCCCGACGACACGTCCCTGCAGGACGTTGAAGCCGAGAAAGCGCGCGACAAACGCCGTTGCGGGGCGATGGAACACTTCGCGCGGCGGACCCACGGTCTCGATCTTGCCGCGGTTCATCACGACGACGGTTTCGGCCAGGGCAAACGCTTCGGCCTGGTCGTGCGTCACGTAGATTGCCGTGAAGCCGAGCCGGGCCTGCAGAACCTGCAGCTCCAGCCGCACCTGCTCGCGCAACTGCGCATCGAGGTTCGACATCGGCTCGTCGAACAGAACGAGACGGGGCTCGTGGATCAGCGCGCGGGCGAGAGCCACGCGCTGCTGTTGGCCGCCGCTGAGCTCTGTTGCCGGCTTGTCCTTGGACGTGCCGAGGCCGACCAGGTCGAGGATACGTGCGACACGGTCTTGCCGCTCGGCGTTCGCAACGCCTCGGACCTTCAGGGGGAAGCCTACATTGTCGCCGACCGACATATGCGGCCACACCGCATAGGATTGAAACACGATTCCGAGCTCGCGCTGCTCCGGCACCAGATTGATGCGGGCCCCCTTGTCGAAGACGACCGTCCCGGCAATGTCGATGGAGCCCTGTTCGGGGGTCTCCAGGCCGGCAATGCAGCGCAGGATCGTGGTCTTGCCGCAGCCGCTCGGGCCCAGCAGGGCCAGCGTGTGACCCTCGGCAACCTCGAGCGACACGCCGTCGACGGCGGCGTGATCGCCGAACCGCTTCGTCAGGTCGCTGATCCTGATGAACGCCGCCTGGCCCAAATTGCCCCCTCAGGCTTGCACGAGAGACGCGCGCGTCGCCCGGAACAGCAGGAAGGCGCCGAGCAGCATCACGAGCTGGATGATGGCCAGCGCAGCGACATAGGTGGAGCCGTGCTCGCTCAAGATGACGAGCACGACGCTGATGGTTTCCGTCCCTTGCGCGTAAAGCAGGATGGTGGCGCCAAGCTCGCGGATGAAGATCACGAACAGCATGAGCCAGGCGGCGATGATTGCCGGTAGCAGCAGCGGCACCAGCACATAGCGCATCGTCTGCAGCCAGCTGGCACCGCTCGCACGCGCGCTCTGCTCCAGCTCGGGGTTGATGGCGAGCAGCATGGCGGCGACCGTCCTGGTCGCGAAGGGAAAGAAGCGCGCAATATAGGCGATCAGGATGATCGAGAGCGTGCTGTAGAGCGGCGTGCGGATCGCCAGGATGAGGAAGCCGAGCCCGAGGATGATGCCGGGAATGCCGAGCGGCAGCGACAGGATGAGATCGACGATGGTGCGGCCTTTGCGGTTGCCGCGATTGAGGTAGTAGGCCTGGAGCACCGCCAGCCCCACGCCGAGCGTGGCTCCCACCAACGCCAGGTACAAGCTGTTGAGGATGGCCTGCTGCGTCAACCGATAGCCGAACGCCACATACTCGTAGTTGCGCAGGGTCATGGTCGCCGGGCGCAACTGTCCGGTCCAAATGCTGGAGAAGGACACCATCAGCAGCGCGACAACCGGCAGCACCACGCCGCTGCCGATGTACACGATCTCGAGGCCCAGCGCGGCGGCACGTCCGAGCGGCCGTAGCACGATCGGTCGCGGACGATAGCCTTTGCCGGTCACCGTCTCGAATCGGCGCCTGTCCAGGAAACGGCGCTGCAGCAGCGTGAGCAGCACGGTCACGCTCATGACGACCACTCCGAAGGACGCGGCGCGGCCGAGGTCGGAGGGGTACTGCACCAGCGAGAAGATTTCCGTCGGCATCGTCCGGATGCCTTTTGGCGCGGCCATCGCCAGCGGTACGTCGAACAGCCCGGCGCTGGTGACGAACACCACGAGCGCGCTCGACAGCAGCGCCGGAAGCAGCAGCGGGATGGTGATGTGGCGCAGCGTATACCAGAACGAGGCCCCGTGTACGCGCGCTGCATCTTCCAATGCCCCGTCCATCTGCCGCATCGGTGCAATGACGAAGAGATAGACGTAGGGCGTGTAGAACAGCGACAGAACCCATGTCACGCCGCCGATGCTGTAAATCAGGGGGAGTTGGATGGAAGTGCCGAGTGTGCCGGCAAGAAACGTCTGCAGGATGCCGCTGTTCGGCGCGGCAAGATAGATCCAGCTGATTGCGCCTACATATGGAGACAGGAAGAAGGGCACCAGATTGAGAATTTCAAACGAGCGCCGACCCGGCATATCGGTGCGCGAGACCACCCAAGCCAGGCTGAATCCCAGAATGCAGCTGATGATGGTGGCACCCACACCGCACAGTGCGGTGTTGCCGACCGCCTGATAGAAGCGCGGGTCGCTGAAGAGGGCCGCGAAGTTCTGCAGCGACAGCGCCGCGCCGTCGCCGTCCCAGTAGAGCAGGCTCCGAATGACGGTGGCGAGGAACGGGCCGACAACGAGCAACATTCCGATAACGACGCCGCTTGCCGGCAAGAAATACTCGACAAGACGCCCCCCGCGCCCACGGGGCCGCGATGCGTCGCGGCCACCTTCTCCTTGTGCCTTCTCGAACAACGAACGGATGCCTTTCCGGCGGGTTGGGAAGCAAGTAGGATCGCGACGTCGACGCAATTTCAATCACGTTGGGTAAACGATGGCGAGTCCCCGCCGGGACCGCCGGTCGAATGGGGGCCACCACTCGAACGGGAGACGAGATCATGCGCGGTCGACGCATCATGGCGGGCTTCCGCCGCATCGGGATCGTTTTGGCGTTGATCCTGTCGCTGCCGCTGTTTGTCGGCGTGTGGTTCTGGATCACCTTGGGAGCCACGCCGCCACGCTACGTCTACTTCTACCTGGCCGGCGGCGTGGGGGCCTATCTCCTGGCGTCGTCGATCGGATGGATCCTGGCCGCCTTCGCAGGCGAGGACGACGACTGACGGATCGAGCACACCACGGTTAAGGCGCGTTGTAGCGCACGGCACCGAGGCCCGAGACGTCGTAGCCGGCAAGCGTCTTGGCGCGCTCGGCGAAACGCGCGGTGCGGGCAAACGCCAGCAGCTTCTGCATCGGCTCCTCGAAGTAGGCCGAGCGCCACACGGCGATGTCGTAGCGCTCCTCGATGAGCGGCACGAAGCCGAGCCTGGCCTGATGCGCGACGGCGGCGATGCCGAGCCCCGCATCGGCCCTCCCCTCGGAAACCGCGCCGCCGACGTCGGCCTCGGTGAGCGCCGGCGCGTCCGTAAGCTCTAGATCGCCCAGCCCCAGGCCCGCCGCGCCCAGCAGCTTGCCCAGCAGCACGAACGCACCGGCCTCCCGCTGGCGAGCGATGACGCGGCGGCCTGCAAGATCCGCCACACGTTCGAGCTTCAGCGGGTTGCCGGGCGCGACGATCAACCCCTGCTGGCGGCGCGCCCATTCGATCAGCACCACCGGCTGGCCGGGGAGAGCACGCTTGACGTGCTCGACATTCCAGCCGCTGCCGCCTTCCTCCGGCAGATGCATGCCGGCCATCTGCGCCTGACCTTTCGCAAGGCGCTCGAGGCCGGCGAGGCTGCCGCCGAAACTGACTGCGAGGTCCGTTCGCGCTTCGCGGAGAGCCCAGTCGAGAAGCGGGTCGTGGCTGCCGGCACAGATGTTGGGACGGGGTTGCAACGTCTCCGTCCCGCCCGCGTACTCGGCGTGGCGGGCAAGCCAGGCCTCGACCAGGCTGCGCGGAAAGAGCAGCTTTCCCGTGACCCGCACGCACGGGATCGCCCCCGTGGAGACGAGATCGTACACCTTGCGCTCCTTGAGACGGATGAGGTCGGCGACCTCACGCGTGGTGAGATACTCCGGCATCGGTTCGGGTATCGGCTCGGGCATGCAGCTGGCATATCCCGGCCCGCCCGCGCTGCCTAGGGCATCCTCTCGCCCCCGCGCACGGGCCGCCGATGTCCGCCGCGCCGCCAACCGCGGGGTGGACGTGGCTGTTATGCTATTCCGGCGCGGCAAATCCTGCAGCAGGCGGCCGCATTCGATGCTAGGCTTTCGACAACGACGACACCGGAGGAAATGGCGTCATGAATTCTGTTCCCAGCAGTGGCTCGCAGTCGATCTCGCGCCGGCATTTCGCTCGGGTTGCGGCGGCCGGCCTGACCGCGGCCGCAGCGGCCCCGGCAATGGCCCAGCAGACGAGCGAGACCGTCCGGTGGCGGCTGACATCGAGCTTCCCCAAGAACCTCGACACCCTGTTCGGAGCGGCCCAGACGATTGCCAGAGTCACCGGTGAGCTGACGGACGGCAAGTTCGTGATCCAGCTGTTTGCCGCAGGCGAGATCGTCCCCGGCCTGCAGGTCCTCGATGCCGTCTCCAACGCCACCGTCGAATGCGGCCAGACTTACACCGGCTATTACATCGGCAAAGAGCCGGCGATGATCTTCGACGGCTCGCTCCCCTTCGGGCTCACGCCGCGCCAGCACAATGCCTGGCTGTTGTTCGGCGACGGCCGCAAGCTGATGGACGAGGTCTACGACAGCTTCGGTGTCGTCGGTCTTCCCTGCGGACAGACAGGCGGCCAGATGTTCGGCTGGTTCCGCAAGGAGCTCAAGACGACCGCCGATTTCCAGGGCCTCAAGATGCGCACCGCCGGCTTCGGTGGCCGCGTGATGGCGAAGCTCGGCGTCGTGCCACAGCAGATCGCCGGCGGCGACATCTATCCGGCGCTGGAGAAGGGCACCATCGACGCCTGCGAATGGGTCGGCCCCTACGACGACGAGAAGCTCGGCTTCCACAAGGTCGCCAAGTACTACTACACGCCGGGCGTCATGGAGCTGGAAGCCGTCAACCAGCTCTTCATCCACAAGGCTGCCTGGGCTGCCTTGCCGCCCGCCTACCAGGCGGCCCTGCGCTATGCCTGCTGGTACGCCGCAACCGAGATGGTAGCCTCCTACGACGCCAAGAATGCCCTGGCGATCAACCGCGTCATTGCCGGCGGAGCGCAGCTCTCGGTGCTGCCGCCGGAGATCATCAAGGCGTTGCGCACAGCGCTCGAGACCGTGCTCGACGAGGAGGGCGCAAAAAGCAGCCGGTTCAAGAAGATCCTCGACAATTGGCGCCAGTTCCGCGCCGAGCAGCACCGCTGGTTCGCCCTTGCCGACACGCGCGCCGAGGTTGCCGTTTACAGCACTTGAGGCGCGGGCACATCCATGGCCGGGAAGAGGCGATCAATCCGCCCCGAGCGAACTCGAGCGTAAGGAGGATGCAGCGATGGCAGTGGCGATGAGCAAGGCCCCGTCGGCATCGGGCAAGCGCACGCAGATGCTGATCGACGGCAGCTGGGCCGACAGCGCTTCGGGCAAGGAAATATCGGTAGAATCTCCCGGCAACCGCCAGATCATCGCCAGCATTCCACGCGGCAACGCCGAGGATGTCGACCG
>VBAB01000086.1:10360-14398 GCA_005888525.1 Alphaproteobacteria bacterium | reverse complement strand
CGCGGCGGCCTGGAGGCGAACCTGCATGAGCGGGAGTGCATAGAGCCACGCGGCAAAGAGAATTCCGACCGTCGTGAGCCCCACATCACGAAGGCCTTCGACAACCCGGACCAATCCGCTCGCGACAACGCCCTCAGCTATCAATTCTTGCGAACAATTCTCTGGCAGGAACAGTATTCCAGGCAGATTCCGCCCACGGGGGTGCGCATCTTCGGCGCCTATTTCAAAGATCAAGTAAATCTGGAAAACGTAACGACGACGGCCAACCTGGTCATAGACGGTTCGGTGTTTAAGCGGGGCGTCCGGATGTCGAACTTCCGTACGCAAAAGAACGTCTCCTTCGATGGCTCCAACATTCGCGGGCCGATTATTCTCCTGCGGGCGCGGATCGATGGCTCGCTCTTTCTCCAACAGGGGGTTTACGACGCCGTCGACCTGCGGGACGCGCGGATCGGCTCGAGCATCGACGCAGCGCGCTCCGTCTTCAACGACGTGCTCAAGCTGGATCGTTCGCGCATCGAGGGGAAGGTCCACCTCGTCAAATCGCGATTGACCGTTCTGAGTGCCACCGACGCTTACGTCGGTGGGACGGTCGAGCTTCGCCTCGCCGATATACGGGTCCTGCTGGACATGACGGGCCTGACCGTCAATGGCGACGTGCGTCTTCAGCGACTGACGTTCGGTCGCCAGGCGCAAGGCATTCCGAGCTGTGAGTATGTAACCCAGGAGACGGTGAAGACGAGACCGTCTATGAGCCAGGACCTCAAGGACGTCTGCACCGAGGCCCTCGCTGGACAGAGGCGCGGGGCGAGCAACGAGGTTCTCCTTCGCGACATGAAGATCAAGGGCACTCTATGTCTCATCGACGTGACCGGGGAGATACTGGGTCCGCGAACCGCGGAAGGAGACGCGTCCAGACAGCTCAAGTATCTCGAGACGATCTCCTTCGACGGCACCCAGGCTAGCAGCACCGCGATCCGATGGAAGAATTCCCAGAGCAAGACGTTGTGGCGCGCTGTCAACTTCAGGACGGACTATTTGCTTCTGGACTTCGAGGATCAGCCCAAGCGCCACTTTATCGATAACGTGGACATCAAATTCGTGGCGTTCGTTAGGTCAGACCGCACCGAACCCGGGTCGGATTCCGGAGCGGAGGATTACGAGAAATATCTCTGTGACGTGACGCCTGCGCCGGGTAACGCCATGATGGCCGGCTCGCGTGACGCTCACGAGCGCGTGGTCCGCTTCTTTACCGGGCCGAGTAACGAGTCGACGAGTACGCAGCCGTTTGCGAAGGTTGTCGAGCGGCTTGAGGAGTCCGGCGCGGCCTCGACGTATCTCAAGACGCAACTCAGCGAGTACAAGCTGTCCAAGGTCTGCTCGACATCGGCCTTCACGAAGGAATGGAATACGCATGTGGGGCGAAGTCTAATGCCCAGATTGGTCGAAACATGGGAGAACGCTCGCAAGAGTGGGGAGGTGGGCGAGCGCCCCCATGACATGCTCATCGAGGGCAATCGCCTTGTCTGGGACGGCGTCTGTGCGGCGGGCATGATGGTCTACAAGTACACCGTGTCCTACGGGCACGAGCCGTACAACTTATTCATGTATATCGTTGTTTTTGTCGGGTTGTTCTGGATCCTGTTGAAGTTCGACAAGGCTGCTCAGGGCGAGCCGAACTTGGGCTTGAGCTACGCCATCGATATGTTCGTGCCACTACCTCAGTTGAGGCTAGATCGCCGGCACGTCAACATGCTTCCCCAGCGCCGAGGCCTCCAGCTCTATTTGCGACTGCACAGACTTATAGGGCTCGTCTTCGCGGTGCTGGTGTTCCTGTTCATCTATCGCGCTACGAAGTGAGTTCAGGGAGTGTCGCCTTTGGTGTCGTGGCGGCTACAGCATCTTGCCGCCCAGCGCGAAGATCGTCCCGAACACCAGCGCCGTCGCGACGAGGAGGCACACGAGCGCGCGCAACAGCGGACGGGCCACGATCACCGCCTCGGGCGCGTCCTCGTACGCCTCGGCGGGCTTCTTGCCGGTGATCATGGCGGTGATCAGCGGCTCCTTCTTGGCGAGCCCGTACCAGAGGTTGGCCAGGATGTGGATCGGCACCAACGCCAAGATCACCCAGTAGAACCACCACGTGTGCCAGCCGGTTATGACCTTCTGGCGCTCCTCGGAGATCAGGCGGTAGAGCGGGCCGGCGGTGATGTCGTTGTGCTCGACGGTGAAGAGGCCGAGCATCGCCTGCGCCGTCACCGCGCCCAGCAGCGCCAAAATCATGTAAGAGCCCAGCGGGTTGTGGGAGAGGTAGAGCGGCGTCTCCCCGCGCAGCAGGCGCATGCCGTACCTGATTGCCGTCCAGGGCCACCACAGCCACGCCGAGAAGCGCGACGTCGAGGAGCCGACGAGCCCCCACAGAAGCCGGAACACGATCAGCACCAGGACGGCATGGCCGTTCCAGCGATGCAGCTTGAGCGTCGGGTCGCCCAGCGCCTCACTGTAGCGCCAGGTGACCCAGGCGAGCAGCACGAGCGTCGCCAGCAGCCAATGGAAAAGGCGCGTGGGGGCATCCCACACGCGCACTTTTCCCTGCGAGTTTCCCGATCCGCGCCCGTCGGACATGCGCTGCATGATGTCGGAGGACGTAGACGGCGGCTATCGGCTCACTTTGCGGCTGGTGGTTTGCGGTATTCTTTGTGGCAGCCGCCGCAGTTGGAGACGACCTTCGGCCACTCGGCCTTGAAGGAGGCTTCGTCCTTGATGGCGCCCTCGGCCGCCTTGGCGTCGGCGCCGAGCTTGTCGAAGCGGGCCATTAGGTCGGCCTTCTTCTCGAAGGCTGCGGGCAGCGCATCGGTCTCGCCGGTCTTGGTATCGTCCGGGAACAGCCCTTTGGCCTTGACAGCTGTCTCTTGGATGGTCTTCAGCGAAGCCTGCACCTTGGGCAGCTCGAACGGCGCATCGCCCTTCGCCATGCCGCCCGGCCCCTTGGCGGCGCCTCCGAACGCTTTCATGGCGTCCTTGCGTGCGGCGATGCCTGCCGCATTCTGCGCCCACACGGCCGTTGCGCCAACGGCGAGAGCGGCTACCACGGCCATCACACGAAGCATGAGTTTCCTCCTCGTTGAGCAACTGTTGGACGCAAGACGTACCGTTGCCCGCCAAGGAGCCCTGGTCCGTGCCCGCCCGATTCATGCGGGGCTCTGCCCGCCTCCATGAGGATAATGGTCCATTGGGGCCTGTAAATATTCCTGTACGCACTTTATTTTGATTGCCTAGGAAAGGTGTGTCTTGCCAGGCGCAGTGGAATAAAGTTGCCATCGGCGTCGTCTGTGCCTCACTTGGTCTGTGACCGCCAGGGAAAGGAGTGCGTGTGGCCTCTCGCCGGGATGCCGTGGCTGCCGAGATCCCGAAGCTGCGCCGCTATGCGTGGGCGCTCACGGGCGACGACGGCGAGGCCGACGATCTGATCCAGGACACCCTGGAGCGCGCGTTGGCTCGGCTCGAGCAGTGGCGCGAGGGCGACACCCCGCGCAAATGGCTGTTCTCCATCCTGCACAACCTGCATGTCGACGGCCTCAGGCGCAAGTCGCGCCGGCCGCCGCACGTGGGCCTCGACAGCGTCGGCGTCGATCAGTCGGCACCGGCAGCCGACGGAGCGAGCGGGCGCGATCTCGACCGGGCGCTGCAGCTCCTTTCCGGCGAGCAGCGCCAGGTCGTCCTGCTGGTCGGCCTCGAGGGCCTGAGCTACGCCGAGACCGCCGAGGTGCTGGCGATTCCCGTGGGCACGGTGATGTCGCGGCTGGCGCGCGGGCGCGGCCGGCTGCGCACGCTCATGGGTTACGAGGGCGACGACAAGGGCGGTCATGCAGCGCTGCGGAGGGTCAAATGATACCCGAGCGCCGCATCAGCGAAGCCGAGCTGCACGCCTATGTGGACGGCGAGCTGACACTCGAGGACCGGGCCGAGGTGGAAGCCATGCTGGCGGCAGCGCCGGCTGAGGCGGGCCTCGTGCGTGATTTCCGCGATTTGAACGCT
>VBAB01000086.1:0-10328 GCA_005888525.1 Alphaproteobacteria bacterium | reverse complement strand
CGCATACCGGAGCATACCAGCGCCAAGCGTTCGGGCTTCGTCCGCCGGCTCGCACCGCTGGCGGCGGCCATCCTCATTGCGGCCTTGGCAGCGGCCGGCGGCTACCTGGCACGCGGTCTTACGATCGACACGCGCAGGCCGGAGACCGCGTTCGTCACCACCGCGATCGGCGCGCACAGCGTCTACGTACCGGAGGTGCGCCATCCCGTGGAGGTGGGTGCCGCCGAGGAGGGCCACCTCGTGCAGTGGCTGACCAAGCGCATCGGTGCCCAGGTGCGTGCACCCGCCCTGTCGGGCCTGGGCTGGAAGCTGGTGGGCGGTCGCCTGCTGCCCGACCGCGGCCTGCCGGCTGCCCAATTCATGTACGAGGACGCGACCGGCCGGCGCCTCACGCTCTACATGCGCAAGGAGACGGGGCTCAACAACACCGCATTCCAGTTTGCCGAGCGCGACGGCTTCGGCGCGTTCTACTGGGTCGACCGGCCGCTCGCCTATGCAATCGCCGGCCGGCTCGGTCGCGAGGAGCTGACGAGCATCGCCAACGCGGTGTACGCCCAGCTGGAGCAGCGCTAGCGTTTGGAGATGCGTCCAGCGTCGTTCAACTGCCAGCGCATCTCGACGCGATGGGTAGCGGCATTTTCTCGCCCGACCCACGCCGGTTGAACGCTGAGGGCGCTGTCAGAACCTGTAGTTGAGGCCGAGGCGAACGATCTGCGCCGTCAGGTCAGCCGTGCTGCGCACCGAGTTGAAGTCCGCGACGGGGTTAGGCTGCGCCGTCGGCGCGTTCGTGGTGACGTTACCGAAATCCACGTAGAGGTATTCCCCACGCAGGGTCCAGTCGCGATTCAGGGCCCACTCCGCGCCAGCGCCGATCGTGCGCCCCGTCACCAGTCCGCGACTACTGGCAGCGCCAATCCCGGCCACGGAGTTACCGACACTGAGGTCGGTGAGAGCAAAGCCGGTGGTGGCATACAGGAGTAGACTGGGTGTAACCGGCAGGCCGATCCGCGTACGCGCGGTGAACAGCCAGTTCGTGTCGAACGACGTTATGAATATCGGGCCCGCAGTCGCGACGGAACGAGAGGCGCCCAACCTGAAGGATTCGGCGTCAAGCTCGAGGCCAAACACGAAGCCGCCAGTTTGCAGGTTGTACCCGACCTGACCGCCGCCGGTGAACCCGCCGTCAGAAAGCTTGCCGGTTCCGGCGGCAGCGAGGGGTGCAGCGGTCGTGGAACCGGGAACCTCTTCAGGAGTCGTAAACGGGCAGGCGAAATTTCCGTCCCCATCATTGTCGCGGCACGCAACCGACGAGTTGATGCCTGACGTCGCCGATGCCCCGCCCGCATTGACGCCGATGTAAAAGCCGGACCAGTTGAACGGCCGGCTGTTCTTCGGGGGCAGGCTGTCGAGCTTCTGGCTCATGCCCAGGCGGCCGCCGAGGGTGCGCTCGCTGCCTGATGCTTCGTAGTAGACCGCGGCGCCGAAGGTCGTATTGCCTTGGGTGTAGGTGAAGCCTCCGTCTACCCCACCGTAGGTATGGGCCTGGTCATAGTGATTGACGTCCGGCGGCGAGCCGACCAGAACGAAATCGAGCCTATTGTCGTAGCCCCACTCCTGCCGGACATAGCCTTGGATGTAGGGGCGCAGGAGCGCGCCGCCTTGCAGCGTCATATTGGAGAACAGCGTGAGCCCGGCGGTGCCGGTCCAGGTCGAGAAGGTATACTGTTGTTGGTCGCCAGAGATGTTGGTGAAGCGATCCCCCGCATTGTGGGTGTAGCCAATCGAGCCCCTCAAATCGAGCTTGGGTCCAGATGTGCCCCCGCCGAGATCGATGACGTGGCCGGCGGTAGCGGTAGCGATGATGCCTGCCGTGTTGAAATTGTAGCGATTGTGGTGACAGAAATCGGCATTGAAGCCCGTACGCGGCGGCCCTGGTGATGCTTTGTAGCAATCATCGACAGTATCTTTCAGGGTGCTCTGTCCAATCGTTCCGACGAGGGTGGCGAGGGCATAGGTGTTCTGCTTGGCCCAAAGCGCGGTCCCGCCAAAGATGATCGACTGGTTGAAGGCAGCGCCCGACTGGTCCGGATCCAGGATGTTGACCGAGTCGGATTTAAGTCGGAGGAAGACATCATTGCGCCCCACAAAGCCGCTGAGCTTGAGCTGACCGCCCAATACCGTTCCAGGCACGGTGACGACCACGTTGCCAAAGCTCGAATATTCCCGCGTGTCGTAGGGGAAGGGGCCGCTGCCGCTGGGGCCTCCGCCTGGAGGTGAGGAGGTCAGCGCGTCATGATCGGAACCGCGCACGCGACCGGTCGAGAAGGTGTTGAGCGGGGTTGCCGCCCCGCTACCGCCGCTGGTGGTGCTGCGTCCAGCGGGCACGCCGCCAGGGGGACCGCCCAGCACCTCGCGGCCGATGAGCTCATTCTCGTTCTGGCCGACGGCATCTGCCAGCGATCGACCTGTCGCGCTGGTTAGGGGTGCCCCCAAAGAGCTTTGCGCGAACGCGGTGCCTGATGGGACAAGCAGCGCCACGCCAACCAAAAGCGCGCTTATCGGCCAGCAAGGGGCCGCGAGACGCCACACACCACGCATTTGCACTGACCCTCGAGACGCGACCGACTGCAGCTAGCCCATATCCCGCCAATTTCCCTGCGTAGCTTAGCGTTGCTTTCGCGCGGCCCCAACCAGCAGGAGGGGGTGTGGAGGGATCTGCCAACGGACTGTTGCCGGTTCGCAACTGGGGCCATTCTGGGCCGGGAACTTGCACTAGGGTGGGGGCCGGCGACGTGACGGCGAGAGCCCTCGAGCCGAGGCATTGAAGCTTTGGAAGGCCCATGCCATGATTGCGGCCGATGGTTTGTTGACGGAACGACTGTCAGTCAGATCTTCGTCCTTCGTCTGCAGGGTCAAGGAGGCGTAGATGTCTTGCATGCGGCGGCACGCCCTTTTCATGCTTGTGGCCCTGGCTATCGCGGCCACAGCCGCTCCGGTCACGCCGCTTTTGGCGGCCGAAGGCGGCAAGCGTCTGGCGCTGGTCGTCGGCAACTCCGCCTACGAGAATGTTGCTCCTCTCATCAATCCGGCCAACGATGCCACCGACATCGCGCAGAAACTGAAGAGCCTGGGATTCGAGGTGCTGCTGGCCACCAATGCGGGCCAGGGCAAGATGTCCTCGCTCCTGCAGGATTTCAGGAACCGACTGACGCGAGAGCACGTGGCCCTCATCTTCTTTGCCGGCCACGGCGTGACCGTGAACAACGAGAGCTTCCTCATCCCGGTCGACGCGCCCGCGGAGATCGACCTCGACGAGAAGGGTGACCCGCGTGCGGAAGCGGTACACCGGCACCTCGTCAGCATGGCGTCCGTGCTGTCTCCGCTCGATGCGGCAAAGATCGGGATTGTGTTCCTCGATGCCTGCAGGACGAACGCGGCCCAACCGGATTTGAGCCTGAGAGTCGTCTCGCTGCGGACCAACCGCGCGGTGCAGATCCTGCGCGGGACCGGCTCGATGGAAATAAAGCCGAGCCCCTATTCCGCGGGCGTCTTTCGCGCCTATGCCACGCAGCTCGACAACGTCGCTTCCGATGGTTCCGGGCGGAACAGTCCGTTCACCAAGGCGCTGATCAAGCATATCGGCACCAAGGGAATCTCGATCCAGGAGCTGATGATCCGGGTGCGCAAGTCGGTGATGGAAGAGACCGCCAACAAGCAGGTGCCATGGGAGGAGGCGGCTCTCAACGAGAGCTTCTACTTCATTTCGCCGGCGACGACCCCAGTGCCGTCCTCACCAGGCGCGGCGCCGGCGAAATCCACTCCTTCTCCGCAGAGAGCGCCCGCGAGGAGCAGTGGTCCCGCGCGCAGTAACTTGCCGCCCAACGTGGGCGGCGGGGTCGGAGCCGGCTTGTAACTGCGGGCTCCACCTGCCGAGAGCAAGATCGCTTCACATCGAGTAACTCTGCCTCGGCCGCAACGTGGCGGCTGAAGCATGAATCCTGCTGTTGAATTCGCGAGCAGGTGATTCAATCTGAAGGGATGCTGCCCTAAATGGCCCGGACCGAAGCCGATGGGCGAGCCGGCTCGGTATGCGCACGGCGCAGAGAGGGAGGTCGGAGCTATTTCTTCGCCCTCTCGTAGGGGTAGATAACGTCGCCGGTCTTGTATTCCTTGGGCCCTACGATGGTAACCACCGAAAGGTCCTTGAACGGTTGCAGATCGCCGCTCTTGATGTCGTGGAATTGCACGGCGACGACGAGAGGCTTGGCCAGCTCTCCGTTGGCGCCAAACTTGATGTCGCCGACGACGGTCGTGAATGTCGCCGACCGCATGTAATCGGCGAGCTTCGCGTCTTCGAGGCTTTTTGTTGCCTCGATGGCCTGTCCCAAGATTTGCAACTGGGTATAGCCCCACGGAGCCATGTAGTAACCGAGCGGGTCGACACCCTCCGAGCCGGCGCGGGGCTGATACCGCTCGATCAGCTCCAGGACGCCGGGGAAGCGCATGGTCGGCGCCGGCACCCAGAAGTCATAGTTGACAATACCGTTGAGCAGCGGACCGAGCTGCCTCTTGAGGGCTGTAGCTTGTAAGCCCACCATACCGCAGCCCAGCATCTTCGGCCTGTAGCCGATCTCATTGATCGCACGCACCATGCCGGCGGTGTCGAGAGGGTAGGAGAGCACACAAACGATGTCCGGATTGGTCGCAGCCACTGCGCGTACGATGGGCGCGAAGTCGGCAGTCGCCGGCGGGTAGAAGTGGTCATAGACGATCTTGAGGCCGTGCCGACCCGCCACGCTGCGAACGCCGTCAGAGGCATTGCGGGGAAACTCCGCGTCGGCGCCGACGACAGCCAACGTCTGCGGCTTCGGGGTTTGCTGCATGGCAATGTCGAAGAAAACCTCGGAGAAGGACTCTTCGGGCTTGGGGCCGCCAGTCGGCGTCACCGAGAAATAGAGGGGGTAGTTGAAATGCTTGTTGACCGCCAGCGCCAGCAGCCCAATGAACAGCTTCTTCTTCTGCATCATCACCGGCAAGGCGGGCGCCACCATGTTGGTCGCATAGCCGCCGACGACGAGATCGACCTTGTCGACTTCGAGGAGCTTTGTATAGATGCCGGGCACCGTTGAAGGATTGCTCTGGTCATCATAGTAGATGAGCTTGACCGGACGGCCGAGCAGTCCGCCCTTGGCGTTGACGTCCTCCTCCCAAATTTTCTGCGCGAGCAGGGCCGATTTGCCGTTGGCGGCAAGGGGGCCGGTGAGCGACATGCCGAAGCCGATGCGGATCGGTTCGTCGGCCTTTGCGCTGACCGTCGCAGCGAGGCCGATGACAGCTGCCGCCGATGCTGAGGCAAAGCCGCGGAGCGCAATCCGAATTCTGGCAGCCATGACGTTCCTCCGAAGTCTTGTCTTGATCGCTGTCGAGCGGCGTTCTTGGAGCGAGCTTTCCCTGATGGAAGCCCCACTGCTTCCACCAGGAACGATCCTGCTTTAGCGCCCGGGAAGATGCCGGGGGTCGAGGACGATGCAATAGCGGTGGCCGGATTCCAGGCAGGCCATTGCGCGTGAGTAGGCCTTGAGGCGGTCGATCATCCAGACACCGACGACGAGCAGGACGACGACCAGCAGGAAAGCCGCCAGGTTCTGCTGCATGCGCCGGCGGTCTTCGAAATCATCCTCGCTCGTCGCGCGGTCTGCCGGCGATATCTCGGCGCCCAACGCGGCGGGCGGCTCCACGGGCCGGGCGAACTGCCGGTGCGATCGTTCACGTCGGAACGGGATGACGTTCATAGCTCGAGCCCAATATCGCAGCGCCACGGTCCAAGCGCGGCGATCTTGCCAGACGGCGGTTTCGCGCTCAAGCTTGGATCCATGGACCTTGGGACAATACATGCGGCGTGGGCGTGCCCGCAGTGCCGGCGCTACCGACGCGCAGCGCTCGTGCTGGTCGTCGTCGAAGCCTGCTCGCTGATCCTGCTGTGATGCCATGGCCGCGCCCGTTCTTGCCCGAGGCTTCGAGGAGCGTGATCGCGAGCGGATCGTGGCGCTCTTGCGCGAGTACGAGGCCGGCATCGGTATCTCGCTCTGCTTTCAGAATTTCGACGCCGAGCTCGCGGGCCTGCCCGGCGACTATGCACCGCCGAAGGGCCTGATGGTGCTGGCGCGGCAAGCGGGTGGGCCGGAGCTGCTGGGGTGCGTGGCCGTTCGGCCAGTGCCGGGCTCCCCCGGATTGTGCGAGATGAAGCGCCTCTTTGTCCGCTCGGCCGGCCGCGGCAGCGGGCTCGGGCGCAAGCTGGCGGTCGCCGCCATGACGGAGGCGGGCCGGCTGGGCTATACCCGCATGTGCCTCGACACGCTGCCCAGCATGGCGGCTGCCCAGGCCCTCTACCGCACCTTGGGATTTCGCCACACCGGCGTCACCGCGTCCGAGCCTGCCGTGCTGCTGTTCGAGCGCGCGCTTGGGCTAGAGCCATGACGGCCGCCGCCGTTGCCGACCAGGTCCTCGAGCTCGGCGACGGCCGTGCGCTCGGGTTCAAGGTCTACGGAGACCCGGCGGGTGCGCCGCTGCTCTTTCTGCACGGGACGCCGGGCTCGCGCTTGAAATTCGCCATCGGCCATGATGCCGGCAAGGAGCTGGGGCTGGCCATCGTTGCGCCGGACCGCTGGGGCTACGGGCTCAGCGATTTGCCGGATGCGCCCAGCCTGCCCGCATTCGCAGCCGACATGGCGGCGCTGATGGATCATCTCGGGCACGCGCAATTCGCGGTCGGCGGCATCTCGGGCGGCTCACCCTATGCGGCCAGCGTCGCTGCGGGCCTGGCATCGCGGGTGACGGCGCTAGCGCTGGTCAGCCCCATGGGACCGATCGACGACCCCGCGTGCCGGCGCTTGCTGTCGCGCTTCCATCGCTTCGCCTTCACGGTCCTGCCGCGCTCTCCGCGGGCGATAGCGGCCGCGTTTGCCGTATTCCGCGCGAGCCTCGAGCGCTCGCCGCGTCTCGCCGCCCGATTGGCGACGCTGCGTGCCGGCGCACGCGACAAGGCTCTCCTCGCGCAACCCGAGATCGCACGCTGGCTGTTGGGCAGCTTCCGTGAGGGCTTAAAGCCCAGCTTGGCCGGGCCGGTCTGCGACTTGCAGCTGTTCTCGCGCAGCTGGGGTGTCGACCACGGGGCCATTCGCGCGCCGGCGCGTCTGTGGATCGGCACGGCAGATACCGCCGTGCCGATTGGCGCGGCGCACCTGCTGGCGCGCTCGATTGCTGCATGCGAGGTCACCGAGCTACCGGCGCATGGGCATTTCTGGGTGGTGGCGAACTACCGAGACGTGCTCGAGTGGATTGTGGTGACGATGGGTGCTGGGGCCGAGACGCGTCGATCATTGCAGGGCGCGACAAAACCCTGAAGGCGCTCGCCTCCCCGGCAGCACCTTCCAGCACGTCGCGAGCAACCGGCGTCAGGCGGGCGCGCTACGCCCGAAAAGCCCGAACACGCCCTTGAGGCGACCCGCAATCGTGAGGGGTTTCCCATGGGCGCCGAGCGCGACCTCGTCCTGGGTGAGTAAGATAGCTTCTCCCGGACGCCACGCCTCGCTCTCCAGATGCTTGTCGGTCTTGCCCTCGTCCGAAGGCTCGTCCGACGCCGCCATGGCGAAGCCCGCGGCCCGCACGGCGGTATTCAGGTTTTCGATACTCATGGCACAAGAACTCTGGTGCCCGGGCGGGTGTTCCAGGATTGGCTCCCCAGGCTCGGCAATTGATCCCGCATGCCCCCGGCTTTCGCCGTCTTATGCATGCTGGTGTCAGGCCTTGGCGAATAGTAAGCCGTTTGCGGACGTGTGACGTCAAGTAAAATTTGGCAACATTGCGTGATCGCATGCGCGAGAGCGTACCGGCGATCTTTTGATGCAGTGCAACGTCCGCTGTTGCCCCCTGCATCCCTCCGTCGCGAACGAACCCACTGAGCCCGCGCGCACAGTGGGGTGACGAGGTTCGTACCAAGGCCCTACCAACGCATGAGCCCCGGCGCGACTGGCGAGGGCCGTTAGCGCTTGCACTCGTGCCGAGGGCAGTTCACGATACTGTCACGCGCCCCGGAAGCTCAGGCGCGCGGGCGCGCGGGCTTCGTGTTCCCTTGCCTGAGCTTCATCGAGGAGGACCTCATGGGGCAGAATGGTGGCTCGGCCGCCCGCAGCTCCCGCTGCATCGCACTGGTCGGGCCTTATCTCTCCGGCAAGACCACACTTCTGGAAGCCATTCTCGCCCGCACGGGCGCCGTGACCCGCCAGGGCAAGATCGCCGACAAGAACTCGGTCGGCGATGCCACGCCGGAAGCCCGCGACCACGGCATGAGCGTCGAGCTCAACGTTGCGGACGTCGGCTTCCTCGGCGACACCTTCACCTTCATCGACTGCCCAGGCTCCATCGAATTCCAGCACGAGGGAGCGCTTGCGTCGTGGTATGCGAGCCCGATCCCAAGCGCGTTCCGGCGCTGCAGCTGATCCTCAAGCAGCTCGAGGACCGCGGCATTCCCCGCTTCCTGTTCCTGAACAAGATCGACTCTTTCGACACCGGCGTGCGCGATATCCTGCCCATCCTGCAGCCCGCCAGCTCCAAGCCTCTGGTGCTCAGGCAGATCCCGATCTGGGAGAATGGCGTCGCCTCCGGCTTCGTCGACCTCGCGCTCGAGCGCGCCTTCGTCTATCGCCCGCAGGCACAATCGGAGCTGATCGAGATGCCGGCGACCGTGAAGGAGCGCGAGAGCGAGGCGCGCTTCAAGATGCTCGAGCAGCTGGCCGACTACGACGACGAGCTGATGGAGCAGCTGCTCTCTGATGTGCAGCCTCCGCGCGACAAGATCTTCGCCGACCTCGCCAAGGAGCTGCAGGACGGGCTCATCGTGCCGGTGCTGCTGGGCTCGGCCGAGAACGGCAACGGCATCCTGCGGCTGCTGAAGGCGCTGCGCCACGAGGCGCCATTCGTAGACCGCACGGCGCGCCGCCTCAAGCTGGAGAACGCCAAGTCGGCGGGCCTCGTGCTCAAGACGCTCTACAGCTCACATGGCGGCAAGCTCTCGATCGTGCGTGTGCTGTCGGGCGAGTTCGGCGAAGGCACGATCGTGCAGGGCGCCAGGTCCGAGGAGCGCGCCGCGGCCGCTTTCTCGTTGCTGGGCCAGGACGCGAAGAAGCGCCCGCCCGCCAAGGCCGGCGAGACGGTGGCGCTCGGACGCCTGGAGAAGATCTACTCGGGCGAGACGCTGTCGGCGGAGAAGGCCGGCGGCACGCAGATCAAGGCGCCCGAGCCGCCCGAGCCGGTCTATGGCGTCGCCATCGGCGTGAAGGACCGCAAGGACGAGGTGAAGCTGACCGGGGCGCTGGCTAGGCTCATGGAGGAGGATCCCTCGCTGCGCCTGCAGCACGCCAAGGACACGCACCAGATGGTGCTGTGGGGGCAGGGCGAGATGCACCTGCGCGTGGCGCTCGAGCGGCTCAAGCGCAAGTACGGCGTGGAGGCCACCTCAAAGCCGCGCCAGCTGCCCTACAAGGAGACGATCAAGAAGGGCATCGAGATCCGCGGCCGGCACAAGAAGCAGTCGGGCGGCCATGGCCAGTTCGGCGACGTGGTGCTCGACATCAAGCCGCTGCCGCGCGGCTCCGGGTTCCAGTTCGACGAGAAGATCACGGGCGGGGTGGTGCCGCGCTCGTTCATCCCGTCGGTGGAGATCGGCGTATCGGACTTCCTGCAGCGCGGCACGCTGGGGGGCTTCCCGGTGGTCGACGTGGCGGTGACGTTGATCGACGGATCGTACCATTCGGTGGATTCCTCCGACATGGCCTTCCGCCAGGCCGGCCGCATCGCCATGGCCGAGGGTCTGCCCAAGTGCAGCCCCGTCCTGCTCGAGCCCATCATGGAGGTGGAGATCGCCATCCCCTCCGACGCCACCGCGCGCGTCAACGGCATGATCCCGCAGCGGCGCGGGCAGATCCTGGGCTTCGACTCGCGCACGGGCTGGCCCGGCTGGGACGTCGTGCGTGCGCAGCTGCCCGAGTCGGAGATGGCCGACCTGATCGTGGAGCTGCGCTCGGCCACCGCCGGCGTCGGCACCTTCACCTCCAAGTTCCACCACCTGGCGGAGCTGACGGGCAGGCTGGCCGACAACGTGCTGGCGGCGCACAAGGCGGCGGCTGAGTAAGTGTTGTCATCCGGGGCTTGTCCCCGGGATCCAGCTTTCGGCAATCTCCACAGCAAGCGGATAGCTGGATCCCGGGCATAAAGCCCGGGATGACAGCTACTTCTTCTGCGCCGCCTGCATCCGATCCGGCAAATCGAGG
>VBAB01000855.1 GCA_005888525.1 Alphaproteobacteria bacterium | reverse complement strand
CGGCCTGGTCGTGGGTGACATAGACGAAGGTCGCGTTTAGCCGCCGGTGCAGCGCCTTGAGCTCGGTGCGCATGTCGACTCGCAGTTTGGCGTCGAGGCTGGACAGCGGCTCGTCCATCAGGAACACCGCGGGATCGATGACGATGGTGCGGGCGAGCGCCACGCGCTGGCTCTCGCCGCCCGAGCATTGCCGCGGCAGCTTGTCGAGCAGCGTCTGGATGTGAACCGCAGCGGCCGCTAAGCGCACGCGAATTCGCACTTCCTCCCGGCACCTTCTTGACGCGCAGGCCGAACGCGATGTTCTCGAACACCGTCATGTGCGGGAACAGCGCGAGGTCCTGGAACACCATGCCGAGCCCGCGCTCGCCGGGCTCTAGATCGTTGACCACGGTGTCGTCGATGACGATGCGGCCGCTGGTCGGCACCTCGAGGCCGGAGATCATGTTCAGCGTGGTGGTCTTTCCGCAGCCCGACGGCCCCACCATGATCAGAAACTCGCCGTCGCGGATCTCCAGGTTGATCCCGTTCACCGCCGCGTAGGCGCCGAACGTCTTGACGAGGTTTTCGATCACGATGCGAGCCACGTCCGCGTCCCCGCGATTGCGCCGTCACTTGCGGATGGTGCCGAAGCTGAAGCCCTTGACCAGGTGCTTTTGGATCAGGATGCCGAGCACCACCACCGGGATGGTGATCATGGTGCCGATCGCCGCCTGCGGCCCGTATAGCCGTCCCTCCGAGGCGCTCTGGAACTTGTTGAGCAGCACCGTCAGCGTCGTGACCTCCGGATGGGTCAGCGTCAGCGCCAGCAGGAACTCCGCCCAGTTGAGGATGAAGACGAACAGGAAGGTCACCACCATCCCCGATGCGACGAGCGGGAGGACGACGCGCCGGATCACCAAGATGCGGCCCGCCCCCATGAGGCGGGCGGCGTGCTCCAGCGTGTAGGGCACCTCGTCGATGAAGGTCAGCATCATCCAGATGACGAAAGGGAGCGTCGTGACCGTGTAGATGAGGACGAGCCCCACATACGTGTCGAACAGGCTGATGCGGATGCCGAAGAGCGCCGTCGTGGCATAGGGGATGATGATCGCGTAGTAGATCAGGATGGCGATGGCGACCACGATCGGCGGGATCATGCGGATCATCAGAATCGTGTGCCGGAAGTATTTGCCGCCCACATTGAAGCGGGAGATCGCATAGGCGAGGAAGGTGCCCAGCAGCAGGGCGAGAAGCGAGGCCGTCGTGCAAACCAGCGTGGCGTCGCCCAGGCCCTTCCAGATGGTGAAGGCTTGCTCGGTCGCCTGGCGGCTCAGCGTCGGGTCGAGCGCACCGAAGGCGAATATCTGCGCGTAATTGAGCAGCGTCGGGGTGTGCGGCAGCCAGTGCGGCGGCCAGGCCACCCACTCGCCGGCGTCCTTGAACGACGTCGAGACCATCCAGAAGATCGGGAAGACGATGACGCCCGTCCAGGCGAGCAGGATGGCGTGCCTTCCGATCCTCCTCACGCGCTGGCGTCGCAGCTTGCGCGTCCGCGCCGCTTCGGCCGCAATGGCTGTGTGCGTGCTCACGGTGCACTCCCCTCGACCGCGCGGCGCTGGCTGATCAGCATGTAGACGCCGAAGAAAATCAGAATCGAGAAGATGAAGAGCAGCAGGATCGAGGCGGCAGCGCCGAAGCTGAACTTGTTGAACACCCACACCTGCTCCCACAGGAAATAGGCAACCGTCTGCGTCGAGGTGCCGGGGCCGCCGAAGGTGAGCAGCACCACCGGATCGAAAAGCTTCAGCGCCTCCATCGAGCGGATGATGACCGCGATCACGATGGCAGGCTTGAGCAGGGGCAGCTCGACCCGCCAGAACGTCTGCCAGGGGGAAGCACTCATCACGCGGGCAGCGTTGACGAGCTGACGCGGCAGGGCAGCGAAGCCGGACAGGAAA
>VBAB01000854.1 GCA_005888525.1 Alphaproteobacteria bacterium | reverse complement strand
GGAAGGGCATCGCGCGCGTCGGCGCTAGCCGGGGTCTCGGTGGACTGGCGGCGGGTGATGGCGTTCATGGGGCGAGGGGTACGCAGATTCGCGCGGCGGGCTGCGCCGGAGGGCCCACGTTTTCCCAGTTCTCCACAGACCCGCACTGCTGTCAGGCTGTCGTCTCACCCTGTCGCAAGAACCACCAAGCCTTGCCGTGGTTCGACAAGCTCACCACTGGGTTGGTGACAACCTCGCCGCGCATGCCGCCTTTGTCCTGAGCCTGCATGCCCTCGGACTTGTTCCGAGGGTCGAAGGACGGCCGCGCGGGCCAAACGTTTGCCCGGTCACTCGCCGGCCATGCGGGGGCGCTCCGCGCCCTCGTGCTCGAGGAACCCGCGCTCGGCCTTGTACATGTAGTCGCGGGTGATCGGCAGGGTCTTGATGCGCTTGGCGAGTTGGACCTGGAACACGACGAGCTTCTGATAGCGGAAGGCGGTCTCGGAGGCGGCGAGATAGAACTCCCACATCCGGCAGAACGTCTCGTCCTGGATCGCGGCGGCTTTGTCCCAGTTGGCAACGAAGCGCTCCCGCCAGGCGCGCAGCGTTTCGGCGTAATGCAGGCGCAGGATTTCCAGATCGGTGATGACGAGCCCCGAGCGCTCGATGGAGGCCACCATCTCCGACAGCGCCGGGATGTAGCCGCCGGGGAAGATGTACTTGGCGATGAACGGATTGGTGGCGGTGGGCGGCTCGGCGCGACCGATGGTGTGGATCAGCGCCACGCCGTCGTCGCTCAGCAGATTGCGCAGCTTGCGGAAGTAGGCGCCGTAGTGATTGACGCCGACGTGCTCGAACATGCCGACCGACACGATGCGGTCAAAACGGCCCTCGACCTTGCGGTAGTCCTTGAACTCGAAGTGCACCGCGCGGTTCAGGCCCTCCTTGGCCGCGCGCTCGCGGGACACTTTCAGCTGCTCGCTGCTCAGCGTCACTCCGGTCACGTCGCAATGGGCCGCCTTGGCGAGATAGAGGCCGAGCCCGCCCCAGCCCGAGCCGATGTCGAGCACGCGCTGTCCCGGCTCGATGGCGAGCTTGGCGGCAAGGTGGCGCTTCTTGGCGAGCTGCGCCTCCTCAAGATCGGCGCCCTCGGTGAAGTAGCCGCACGAATACTGCCGGTCGGAATCGAGGAAGAGGTCGTAGATGGCCCCGTCGATGTCGTAGTGGTGCGCAACGTTGCGCCGCGCCCGTCCGGAAGGGTTGAATTGCCGCAGCCGCCGTAGCAGGTAACGGGCCGCGTTGAAGCTCTTGGTCCAGCTCGGCAGAGGCTCGCTCTCCAGGTTGGAGAGGATCAGCTCGAGGAAGTCGTAGATCCCGCCGTCGACCATCTGGAGACGGCCGTGCATATAGGCTTCGCCGAGCGCCAGCGGGGGATCGCGCACGAGCTGCCGTTCGAGCCGCCGGTCGGCGAGGCGGACAGACACTCGGGGCGGACCCCCATCGCCGTAACCGTGTGCGATGCCGTCCGCATCAATCAGCTTTAGCGAACCGCGCAGGACGATGCGGCGCAGGAGGATGTCGAGCAACGTGAACATGACGCAACACCA
>VBAB01000851.1 GCA_005888525.1 Alphaproteobacteria bacterium | reverse complement strand
CATGGCCGCCAGCCACTCGCTCTATTCGCTGTACGTGAACACGCAGGGCGCACCGGGGGGCTGACGCGGGATCTTTGGGTCCGCTCCCCGAGCCAGGAGCACGGCCGGACACCTCCAGCCGCCGTGCTACTTCCTGGTTGCCAGCAGCAGGTTCGACTGGCCGGGACGCCAGCGGTAGCCGACGCTGAAATCGAAGGCCGGCGGGTTGCCCTTGTCGAACAGTGTCCTCATCGAGG
>VBAB01000853.1 GCA_005888525.1 Alphaproteobacteria bacterium | reverse complement strand
TTAATGAAGCCCTACGTACTCCGGGTTAACGTATTGTAAACAGGACGGGGGCAGTCAGGACACGGAATTGCTTTGCGATTTTGGGAAGGTCTGATACCCAAGGCGCGCAGCCTTTGTGACATGAGTGTTGACATAAAAGTTGATATTGTTGACATAAAGTAACTGAAAAAAACCAACGAAATCAAGAGGCTATCAGCCTTAGTGCCTCTGGGTGAGGATCACGTCGCGCACGGCGCCCGCCTCCACGCCCAGCAGCGCCAGGCTGTCGATTGGGCAGCGCAGGAACGTGCGCTTCCTCTCCTTGGCCATCTCGGCCGTGAAGCCCGTGTCGATGACGTAGGCGCCGCCCGGCTCCACCGCTGCCCACACGAAGTAGTCCATCGGCATGGGAGCCTCGTGCGGATCGCCGCCGATGAAGTGGTCGCGCCTGAGCGCCTCGCGGGTGGCGTAGCGCAGCGCGAAGACCTCGTATTCGGGCAGACCTGCCGGCATCGGGGTGTGTCCTCTCTGTGGATTGTCTTGATTGCGCCGAGCCTAGCGCATGGATAGGGTCGGGGGCAAAGCTCGAGGTCCCTCGCCGTCTTTGCCTGCGGCGATCGCGCTCCGGCGGCAACGGCACGGCCGGCCGGGAAATTGAAACGAAGCCGACGGAGGAAACCCACATGCACTCGACACGACGTGCGTTCATCACCGCAGGTGGCGCGGCTCTGGCCGCAGCTGCTGCTGCGCCCCGCAGCTTCGCGCAATGGCGCATGAACGACCGCTATCCCGACCCCGCGGTCGAG
>VBAB01000852.1 GCA_005888525.1 Alphaproteobacteria bacterium | reverse complement strand
ATCACCGTGCTTATGGACAAGTTCGACGGCAAGCCGCTCAATTCTCCCAACGACATCGTGGTGAAGTCCGACGACTCGATCTGGTTCACCGATCCGCCGTTCGGCATCCTCGGCAACTACGAGGGCCATGTGGCCACGCCCGAGCTGCCGACCAACGTCTACCGTTTCGATCCCAAGGCCGGCAAGGCCACGGTCGCCGTCGGCGACGTCAACCGGCCG
This sequence comes from Alphaproteobacteria bacterium, assembly GCA_005888525.1. Taxonomy (GTDB): domain Bacteria; phylum Pseudomonadota; class Alphaproteobacteria; order Rhizobiales; family Hyphomicrobiaceae; genus AWTP1-13. Next base: position 21 of record VBAB01000852.1, on the reverse strand, counting down.
AACGGGCTGGCGTTCTCACCC
>VBAB01000850.1:1809-3700 GCA_005888525.1 Alphaproteobacteria bacterium | reverse complement strand
CCTCGCCTTCTTCTTCGGCCTCCTGTTCATCACCGAGGTCGTGCTGATCTTGGTGTTCGGCGTCGACTACCGCTATGTGGAGGCGCCCTACATCGGGCCGACATGGCGCATCGGTTTCGTGGATTTCCCGCTGCGCATGTTGATTCCATGCGTGGTCTCGCTGCTGATGGTCTTCGGCTTGCAGCTGTTCCTGACGAAGAGCTTCATCGGCCGCGCCATCCAGGCCGTGGCGCAGGACCAGCTGGCATTGCAGCTGCTGGCAGCCAACCCGATCCGCATCAAGCGCATGGCCTTCGGCGTCTCGATCGCCACGGCGGCATTGGCAGGCGCTTTCCTGATCATCATCCAGCCGATCGAGCCGTCGGTGGGGCGGGAGTACATCGGCCGCGTCTTCGCCATCTGCGTGCTCGGCGGCATGGGCAGCCTGCCCGGCACCGTAATCGCCGCGATGCTGCTCGGCGTCGTGGAGAGCTTCACGGCCACGTTCTACGGGCCCTCGTGGGCGCCCGCGGTATCGTTCGGCTTCCTGCTCGCTACGCTGGCCGTCAGGCCAGCCGGCATCCTGGGACGCTAGTGCGATGATCGGGAAGTCCGCATCATCGCGCTCCGAGCTTGCCGCAGATGTAGACGAATTTCGCGATCAGGACGCTCGCCAATGAGGCCTTGGAAATTCTCCCTGCTCGCCCTGGCGGTCGGCGTCGTCGTGTTCGCGCTCGCCCTGCTGCTGGGCAGCGGCTATCTGTTCTTCGCCGGCTACGTCGTGCTGCAGTTCATCGTCTTGGCGACGGCCTGGAACATCCTCGGCGGCTACTGCGGCTATGTGAACTTCGGCTCCGCCGCGTTCTTCGCCATCGGCACCTACACGACGGTCGCCCTGCAAAAGGTGGGGGCCAACTCGGGCCGGTTCCTGTCGGGCACCTTTGCCGAGTTCCTGCAGCCGCTGTTTCCGCTCTCGATCCCGACCGCCGTCATCGTCAGCGGGACAATTGCAGGCGTCATCGGCTTGGGCATGGGCTATCTGACGCTGCGGCTGCGCGGCGTGTTCTTCGCCATCGCCACGCTGGCCATGGCCGTGGTGCTGCAGACGCTCGTCATCAACTGGGAATTCGTCGGCGGCTCGCGCGGCGCCTACATCATCCGGCCGGCCAGCGTCTCTTTCGGCCCCTTCTCGCTGGGCTATATCGAGTATCTGTTCCTGATCATGCTCATGCTCGCGGTCATTGCGCTGTCGGTGGCGCGCCTGATCGAGCGCTCCCGCCTCGGTTACGGCTTTGCCACCATCCGCGACGACGAGATGGCAGCCGAGGCGGCCGGCGTGCCGACGCTGCGATTGAAGCTGATCGCCACCACCGTCTCGGGCGCCTTCATGGGCATGGCCGGCGCGCCTTATCCCTACTACATCGGCTACGTGGAGCCGTCCGGCACCTTCGGCCTGCAGTATGCCGTCAACTCGATCGCCATGCCGATGATCGGCGGCACGACCACCTGGGCCGGCCCCCTGATCGGCGCAATCCTGCTGGGCTCGCTGCAGCAGATCGCCACGGTGACGATTTCCTCTGCCGTCAATCTGCTGCTGGTCGGCGTGCTGCTCGTCGTCTTCGTCATCATCGCGCCCAAGGGAATTATCGGCCTGGTCCTCGACTGGCGGCGCGCGAGAGAGAAGCCATGACCGCGCCGCTGCTCGAGGTGAAGGGTGTCGGCAAACGCTTCGGCGGCTTCGTCGCGCTGGAGAGCATCGACCTGGACGTTCAGCCAGGCGAGCGCCTCGGCCTCATCGGCCCGAATGGGTCCGGCAAGAGCACGCTCGTCAACTGCGTGTGCGGCACGCTGCACAACGACACGGGCACGGTGCGATTTGCCGGCCTGCCGCTCGACGGCCTGCCGGCGCACA
>VBAB01000850.1:0-1769 GCA_005888525.1 Alphaproteobacteria bacterium | reverse complement strand
TGTTCCCCTCCTCTATACGGTGCGGCGGCGCTCGCTGCTGATCAGCTCCCCGCGCGAGCTCGACGATCGCTGCATCGAGCTGCTCCGGCAGGTCGGTCTCGATGCCAAGGCCCAGCGCAGCCCGATCGACCTCACGCAAGTGGAGATGCGCAAGCTCGAGCTCGCCCGCGCCATGGCCGCCGAGCCGAAACTCCTGATCGCGGATGAAGCCATGGCGGGGCTGTCGCATTCCGAGATCGAGGACATCATCGCCTTGCTGTTGCGCCTCAACGCGCAGGGCATCACCATCATCATGATCGAGCACATCATGCGCGCGGTGATGAGCTTCTCGCAGCGTATCGCCGTGCTGGTCTCGGGCCGCAAGATCGCCGACGGCAAACCCGAGGACGTCGTCAACAACCCGGAAGTGGTGAGGGCCTACCTTGGCCAGTAGCTTGCGGATAGAGGGCATCCACGCCGGCTACGGCGCCGTGCGCGTGATCGAGGACGTCTCGGTCAGGGTCGGAGCCGGGGAGACCGTCGTGCTGCTCGGCACCAACGGCAACGGCAAGAGCACCCTGATGAAATGCATCATGGGGCTGGTGCGCCCCAGCGCCGGCAGCATCGTCGCCGACATCGACGGCGTCGCCCACGACCTGACCAAGCTCACGACGGAAGAGATCGTCGACCTCGGCATCGCCCTGGTGCCCGAGGGACGGCGGCTGTTTCCCAAGCTGACCGTGGAGGAGAACCTGCTGCTCGGCGCCTTCCGCCAGGCCGCGCGCGCCGAGATGCACCGCAACCTCGCGAGCTGCTTTGAGACCTTCCCGCGGCTGGCCGAGCGGCGCACCCAGCTCGCCGGCAGCATGAGCGGCGGCGAGCAGCAGATGCTGGCCTTGGGGCGCGCACTGATGCTGGCGCCGAAGATTCTCCTCGTCGACGAGCCCTCCGTCGGCCTGGCGCCGCTGCTGGTCAGCCGCACCATCGACGCCATCAAGCAGCTCAAAGACCAGTTCCAGCTCACCGTGCTGATGGCGGAACAGAATTTCACCCAAGCCATCCGCATCGCCGACCGCGGCTACGTCATCGTGCACGGCAAAATCGCGGTGGAGGGCCGCTCGGCTGACGAGCTCAACAACAACGACCTGATCAAGAAATTCTATCTCGGGCTTTGATGTCGGCTGTCATCCCGGCGCTCGTCGCCGGGATCCAACCAACAGCTTGCGCCAGCGTTCGCGGATGGCTGGATACCGGGGACAAGCCCCGGTATGACAACAGTGCCTTTTGATCTAGGGGACGCGACGTGAACTTCGAGGAGCATGCGGCCAAGCCGCTCCTGCGCGCGGCCGGCATCGACACGCCGAGGGGCGTGCTCGCGCACGACGCCGGCGAGGCGGTGCAGGCCGCAAAGCTGCTGGGGCCCTGCGTGGTGAAGGCACAGGTGGCGACCGGCAAGCGCGGCAAGGCCGGCGGCATCAGGCTCGCGGCCGACCCCGAGGCGGTGCGGGCCGCGGCCAACGCCATCCTCGGCATGCGCATCGGCGAGCACCGGGTGGAGAGGCTGCTGGTCGAGGAGCAGGTGGCGTTCGCGCGCGAGATGTACGCGGCCGTGCTCGACGATCCCGCGTCCAAGGGACCGCTGCTGCTGTTCTCGGCTGAGGGCGGCATGGACATCGAGGAGATCGCGGCCAAGCATCCCGATGCCCTGGTTCGCCTGCCAGCGGACATCCGCACGGGCCTGGACGCGAGGCTGCTGGACGGCGCGCTGCCGGCTTCGCTGCCCTGCGACC
>VBAB01000085.1 GCA_005888525.1 Alphaproteobacteria bacterium | reverse complement strand
TGAAAAGCGTCAAAGGGTTCAGCCGCGGCAAGACGCAGACGAAATACAAGCAGACGGCCCGGCAGTTCCTGAGCAAGTACGGCCAATAAACATGACGATCTCCGACCTCGCAACGCGCGCGGTGTCGGAAGACGAGTTCGCCGCCGTGGTCGACGCGCTTGCCGCCGATCCGGTCGGCGGCGCGCAACTCACGGATTTGCTGCGCGAAGAACATCCCGTCTACGACGGGCGAGGGACGGCGACCGTCGTACGCATGCGAGGCTGGGTTCTGCTCGCGCTGGCGCGCTCCGGGCTCTCCGATCAAGCGCTGATCTTCGTGCTTGAAGAGCTCGACACTGGTATCGATGCTTACTTGGTTGGCGCGGCCGCCCGGGCACTGCGTTCTTACGCGCAGCCGAATGAAAGTCTTGCGCCGTTCGTCGCGCGTGCCCTCAACCAGATTCGATACCATGACGAACCGATATCGTTTGAGAGCTACGGCGAATACGCCACGTCATTCACCGGGACGAGCGCCGTATCTGAATTGCTGACAACCCTGGCCTGGCTCGGTCCGCACGCGCGGGCGGTTCTGCCCGAGCTCGAGCATTTGCGCGCGGAGCGCGGGTCGTCACGGAAGCTGCGGCTCGATCTCGATCGGGCTCTGCACGCAATCCGCACGTCGGCCGACGCTGTCCCGTCCTGCTGCGGCGGCTTGCCGGAAGGCGGCAATATCTCGATCCGAGCGTCGAGTGCTCGCTTTGAGTCCAAATCGATCGACTCGGTCGTGCTGCAGGATCAAGACGGGAAATTGCTGAAGTTCGCCGAGTTCTTCCGTGGCCGCCCGTCCATCGTGGTCTTCTTCTATACTCGGTGCGACAATCCCTTGAAGTGCTCGCTTAGCGTCACGAAACTTGCGCGCGTCCAGACATTGCTCGACGCGCAAGGCCTCGCGGGGCGCATCCGCACGGCTGCAATCACGTACGATCCGAAGTTCGATCGGCCCGAACGATTGCGCGTCTACGGCAAGGACCGTGCCGTACGCATGGATGAAAATCACCGGATGCTACGGGCCATCGAGGGCAATGATGCGCTGCGCGAGTATTTCGAACTCGGCGTCAATTTCATCGAGTCGCTGGTGAACCGCCACCGCATCGAGCTTTATGTCCTTGATGCCGCGGGACGGATCGCGGTTTCCTTTGAACGTCTCCATTGGGATGAGGAGCAAGTTGTGACCCGCGCGGTCGAGACGTTGAATGAAGAATAAGTGCGATAGCAGCATTCAAGCTTAACGTGTCGATTGATTGATGTGTGACAATCCGAGTTTCGTCCGTGTAGCTCGTGTACCACGACAATGACCGCTTAGGGTCATTCGCGACGAGGCTTGCACGGCGTGGGACCGTGCCGTGCCGAAACCGGACATCGCGAGACAAGCACGCGATCCGTCGACGGCAGAAGCGATCCTGTTCTAGCGCGTCAGGACGATGAAGTCGGTCCCGACGGCGCGCATCTCGCGGTTGTGGCCATGGTCGGAAACGATCAGCGAGGTCCCCGGCGACAACATCTCGGAGATGCGGTCCTGGGCCTCCTGCGGCAACTCGATGCGGTCGAGTGCCTCGGCGGCCGTCGATGGCGGGCCGCTGGCCATCGGGTAGGGGGGCTCGGCCTCGTTGCGCGAGGCGCGGGAGACCTTGCGTGAACTGGCGACGCTCTGTCCGGATGCGGGCACCGAGACCGCCTGCCAGCGCATGGCATTGTCCCCGTCCTTGAACTCGAGGGCCGTGTAGACGTGCGTGCCGAGCGGGCGGTCGGGATCGCGGATGACGGCCGGCGCCTCGTAGACCTGGCGGAAGCCATGGCGCACGATCACCTTGCCGTCGGCCTTGCTGACGAGGACAGAGATCGGCAGCTTCTGCAACTCAGCCGCGCGTTCGGCCGTGATCTTGCCCACCTTCGCATTGGCGACAGCCGCGGTCATGTCGGTAGCGGTCACGATGACGATGCCCTTGGCGCTGCCTGGATCGATCGGCTCTGCCGGCGGAGCGGGCTTGCGCACGAAGAGGCGTGCGTGGGTGATCTCTTGAGGGACCGGCTCGTTGGGGGCGATGACCACGCGCACGCCGAGCCTGGTGAGCTTGTAGAGCTTGATGGCGAACGGGTGAGGCAGGCGGATGCAACCGTGCGAGGCTGGCCGGCCGGTGACCATGCCCGAATGCATGGCGACGCCGGACATGGTGAGGCGCTGCATGAACGGCATCGAGGCGCCGCCGTAGATGTTGGAATAGTGAGTCTGCTCCTTGTCGATGACGGCGAACACGCCCATGGGTGTCGGATAGCCGCCGACGCCGGTGGAAATGGTGGAGCTTTCGAGGAGGCCATTCTTGTCATAGACCCACAGGCGCTGGCTGCCGATGGAGATGACGATCTGCAGCGGTCCATCGGGTTGGCGCTGTGGCGCGGCGGCCACCGATTCGGGCCGTTCGCGCGTGTAGGACCGGGGTCGCGCCTCGGCCGAGGGCGCGGAGAGCAGGGGAGCCAGCAGAATCGCGGCCAGACTCAGCGCCGACGCACGTCCGCTATAGGATTGCGAGGATGGCATTGCTTGTCCCTTGAAGCGACCCGAGCGGCTCAACCCCTAAGCACACCTCGGCACGATGACACGCTTGCACAACCGCCACCGCGCTGCCAAGCGGCTATCGGCGGGTTGCTCGTCTGCCGATGCGTCCGCGCAACGGCCAGCGGCGGAAGCGACGTGGGGAGTATGGACAATGGTGCTGAAGAAGCCCTGAATCGTGTAAGAGCACGGGGTCAGATCCCTCGCGTAGGCGCCGGCAATCGCAATGCACGTCGAAGCGGGGGGTCTGACCGGTCTGCCTCCACGCCTTATGTTCGCGCCAGCGGCGCCAACAATCGGCGACTAAAGGGGGTCAGTCCTGGAAGTGCTCCACCGCCACGCCCCGGCAGTCCATCTCGTACTCGAGGCCCTGCACCGGCGGTCGGCAGAAATGCCAGGTGAGGCCGCCGCGCGCCGCGCCGCGCCGCACGATCTCGTCGGCGAGGAAGGAATGCAGATCGTGCACGGTGTAGACCTGGGTTGCCGTGGTGTGGGCCCAAGAGAAGCCCAGCAGCCTTAGGCGGCGCTCCATCTCGGCGAGGACGAAGACGGCTTTTTCCCGCATTGCCGAAGCGCTCGTCTCGCCGTAGCGGATGGTGCGCTCGCGATAGCTGGCCCCGCCTTCCCGGGCTTCGCCGCTGCCGGCGACCACGAAGGTGGGCGTGCGCGCATCGGCTGCCACCGTGAATGAGAAGGCGTGGAACGACGGCTCGGCCGGTGGATCGATTTCGGGACAGACGTTGCTGCGCGCGACGGGATTGGTCTTGCTGCCGGCGTCGTAGATGCCCCATCGGGCGAGAGTGGCGACGTAGAGCTCGTTGAAGCCGCGGAAGCCGGAATCGGTGAACGGCGCGGGGGACCTCAGCTCGCAGGCGCAGAAGGCCGTCAGCTGCCGCCCGCGCGCCTCGAGGATCGCCTCGATGCGCTCAAAGCCCCTCTCGAGTGGAATGGGGTTGCGGAAGGTGACGCGCTCGATGCGGTATCCGGGCTCGGCGGCGGCACCGCCGGAATACTGGAACACGCCTGGGATGAACCGGTAGCCGCCGGGAGCGAAGAGCTGGGTGGTCACGGCTTGCCATCCTTGTCGCCGTCTTTGTCGAACGTGTAGTCGAAATCGCAGTGGCTGGCGCCCTGCATGATGGTCTGCGTGCGCTTGAGCGTGAGGCGCTTGTCGTAGCCCTCGCAGAAGGTGCCGTCGCGCTGGCAGGAGAGCAGGTGGCCGATCTCCCCCAGCCCCATCTCGCGGTACATCTCGGCATACTTGCAGCGGGTGACGTTGTAGCGATAGCGCGTCTCGCTCTTCTCCTTCAGCTCCGTCTCGAGCGCCCCGCCGCGGGTCCACAGCTCCTGCCGATCGATGAAAGTCTGCATCGACGTCTTGCCGCCGACCGCCGCCGCCATCTGTCCCGCCTGCTCCATCGCCGACGCGCGCACCGAGTCGGCGATCGCCCGCTTGGCCACCTCCGCGCCGTGGCTTGCCTTCAGCGTATCGTAGACGTGCTTGAGGATGCCGGCCTCGATGCGCCGCTTCTCCAGCATGGCGAGCGTCTGTTGGTCGGACATGGGTACTTTCCTGGGCCAGCGGCGCAATACGGCGAGCGCCGATTGCGCCCTACGCTGCCGAGCGTCCTATAATCGGCGCGAGGCTGCAAGATAGGAGCGCGCGCATGAGCCAGAGCCGGACCGCGCGCCGCGCCGTTCAACCCTTGCGCGCCTGGTACTTGTCGATGGCCGCCTGCACGGCGGATTTCATTTGCTGACCGGCGGTGGCGTACTTTTCCTTGGCGTCGTGGTAGCTCCAGTCGCGCAGCTCGTTGGAATTGCGCTGGAAGTGGGGGTGGACGTAGCGCGCCATCAGCTCGTAGCTCTTCTTGGTGGCCGGCCAATCCGCCCAGTTGTGCGCCAGCAGCAGGATGCCGCCCAAGCCGCCGTTGGAGCCCTTCCACAGCCGCTCGAAATGGCGCACGCAATCGTCTGGGGTGCCGATGCAGGCGAGACCGGAGGACACCAGGTACTCCGCCGGGTCCCCCGTGACATCGGGCGGGATGATGGGGAAGGTGGCAACTTCGGTGAAATAGCGCCGGAAGTCATCCAGGCCGAACTCGACGTCCGCGCGCGCCTGCTCCCGCGTCTCCGCCACGTGGGCGAAGGTGACGATGCGCCACTTGCGCCGGTCCGGTGTCTTGCCGTTGGCCCGGGCAGTTTCCTCGTAGACCCCCCAGTTGCTGGCGTGCGCCGCGAGCGCGTCGTCGGAGGTGCCGCCGATCGACAGCATGCCGATGCCGTGCTTGCCGGCCGCCAAGGCGCCGGTCGGTGAGCGGGACGAGGCGACCGCCATCTCCATCATCGGCTGTGAGTAGCTCTTGAGCTGCAGGCGCGCCTCGCGCAGGTCGAACCAGTCGGTCTTCTTGGTGACCATGCGGCCCTGCATCAGCTCCATGATGGCGTCGAGCGACTCGTCGAGCTTGCGCCGCTGGTCCTCGGCCTTGAGGCCCATCTTGGTTGCATCGTAGACGAGCGAGCCGGGCCCGACGCCGAACATGGCGCGGCCGCGCGTCATGTAGTCGAGCTGCATCATGCGGCCGGCGACGGTGAAGGGGTTGTGGTAGGGCAGCGAGACGACGCCGGTGCCGAGGCGGATATGGCGCGTGCGCTCGGCGGCGGCGGCGATGAACATTTCCGGGCAGTTGATGATCTCGAAGCCCGCCGAGTGGTGCTCGCCGACCCAGGCCTCGGTGTAGTTGAGCCGGTCGAGATGCTCCAGCAGCTCCATGTCGCGGTCGATGGCCAGCAGCGGATTCTCATGAAGGGGATGGAAGGGGGCAAGGAAGATGCCGGTCTTCAGAAACCTGTCGTTCATGGCGCTCATGGGGGCTCGGCCTCGTCGCGAGTGTCTCGGCTACCCCAATCGTAGCGATAGCCCACCGATTAACAAGCCGATCGCGCGGCAAGTGCGTCTCGGTATCGGTGAGCTGATATGCGTCAGGCGGCGCGCGCGGGAACGGCTCAAGGGTTGAATTTGTATCCGAGCCGTACGCCGAGGTTGGTGAGACCGGCGTTGGGGTCGCAGAGCTTGCCGTTCGACATATGCTCGATCGTCGTCATGATCCGCCAGTGCTCACCCAGCTTGAGACCGACAGAGCCCGACTCGTGAAAGCTCAAGCGGCAGCCGTAGGCTGCCACGTAATTCGGGCCAGCCGAGGTCAGCGGCCCGTCATGATAGGCGCCGCCGAACGTTGCTTCGACGAATAGGACGTTGAGCAGGGGCAGCGACCATGCAGCGCCGAGGTACACCTGGCTGGTATTGCCCTGGGTGCTCACCGTCGCCCCGAGCATCGGCCGCGGCCGCAACAGGAAATCGACGATCGGGTTCGTCGGCTGCGGCCAGGGCGAGGTGAACAGCACTTCGCCATTGACGTCGATGCCACCCTCGCGGCTGACGGTATAGCCGACGCCGGACTGGTTGTTCCTCACGTCGAGATTGTGCTGCATGCCGCCCAAGCGGATCTCGTCGATGCCGAAGGCGCGCAGCGCACTGTACTCCTCATCGGCTTGCGCGGGAGTGCAGAGCAAGAGCAGCGCGACAAGGCGTGCCCAGAGACGGCGCGGCATGCAAACGACGTCCGACACCTCTGATGTCCTCTCTTGCCCACGCACGGCCGTTCGAGATCGCCCGGATGATACAACCGTTCGGGCGGGCGGCGGCATCTGGAAAATCGGGTGGCCAGTGGAGCGTGGCCCCGAAGACACGGGTTGAGCGACTCCGCCCAGGAGCGTTCGCCTGTCCGTCGACGGCTGCCGCAAGGAGTCGGCCGACTTCCGCAACCTGCCGAGCGGTCTGGCTCGGTTAATCGGCAGTAAAGGTTCTTGGTTTACCGATGGTGTACGCGAAGTGCGGAAGACGAGCGCCTACCACGCGTCTCGGCCGGAGTTGAATCATGGGATTTGCGCGTGCTGTGGCCGATCACCGGCCGGTCGATGGGTTCATCACAGTAGACGGTGCGCGGCTGCACTATTTCGAGAAAGGCACTGGCGCTGCCGTCGTCTTTCTGCATGGCAACGGCAGCATGATCGGAGACTTCGTCTCCAGCGGCATCACTGAGCGCGCTGCGTGCGGCCATCGCGTCATTGCCTTCGACCGTCCAGGCTTCGGCTATAGCGAGCGTCCACGGGGTCGAAGGTGGGGGCCCTTCGAGCAGGCCAAGCTCTTCTTGCGGGCATTCACCCTGCTGGGGATCGAGCAGCCGATCGTCGTTGGCCACTCCTGGGGAACGCTCGTGGCTTTGGCGTTGGCGCTGGAGGATCCCGAGAAGGTGGCAGGATTGGTGCTTCTGTCGGGATTCTATTATCCGGTGCAACGCTCGTGCACGAACGCACTTGCGCCATTCGGGTTTCCCATCGTCGACGATGTATTCCGGCGCACGGCTCTGCTTTTCGCCGGGCATTTGATGGCATCGAATGCCGTGAGGCGCGTCTTCGCACCGTGCGCGGTTCCCGAGGGATTCAAGAGACTCTATTCGATTTCACATGCTCTGCGCCCGTCTCAGATCAAAGCCGTCGCAGAAGAAGCAGAGATGCTGATGGATGCTGCCAGGGCCTTCGGCGTGCTCTACAGGGAGCTGAATGTTCCTGTTCGCCTGATTGCCGGCTCGGATGATCGCATTGTCGAGACCGACAAGCACTCCGCACGGCTGCACCGCGAGCTCGACACGAGCACGTTTCGCAACGTGCCCGGCATCGGCCACATGGTGCATCACGCCGCTCCTGAGGAAGTCATGGCTGCGATTGCTGCGGTGGGCAAACGGCGGCAGACGAAGACGGCGACCCGATCGGCTACGATGCGGCAGCACTGCGTGCGACGCCGCTGGCTCTATATCGGGGACGACTGCCAGGAGCGCGAGAGCATCACGGCGGCGGCGGCAAACTCGGGCGAGCAGGCGTTCTCGCGCCACGCCAGCTCGGCTTTCATCCACTGAGATTC
>VBAB01000849.1 GCA_005888525.1 Alphaproteobacteria bacterium | reverse complement strand
CAAGGGTCCCCATCGCGAGGTGCTGGCGCTCGCCTACATCGTCGAGCGCGCTCACCCGAACTATGCCGGTCAACTGCCGCTGGCCGTGCAGGCGCGCCTCATCCACGGTTCTCAGGGCCGCTCGGGCGCCAACCTCGACTATCTCATCAGCACGCTGCGGCACCTGGCAGAGCTCGGCATCCGCGAGCGCGAGCTGGAGCGGCTGCTGGCCGTGATCGGGCCGCACTCGGCGCGGTTTGCGGGATGCGAGAAAGCGAGCCCGCATGCAGCGGCGATGGTGCGCATGGCACGCTCGCGGCCGCCGGCCCGGCGCGCCAAGCTACCGAAGGGCGACCGCCGCTTCCTCTATCGGCTGCAGCTGGGCGTCTAGGTAGGTTCTCGCCTATCCGCGGCGAGCGCGGGTCAGGGCGACGAGCGCCAGGATCTCGAACAGCATCTGGGCGCCGGCCTGGGCGGTGTTGGTGGTCGCGTCGTACTGGGGCGCCACCTCGACCACGTCGCCGCCGACGATATCGAGCCCGGCACAGCCGCGCACCAGCTCCATGGCCTCGCGCGTGCTCAAACCGCCGACCTCCGGCGTTCCGGTGCCGGGCGCAAAGGCCGGATCGAGGCTGTCGACGTCGAACGAAACGTAGGTGGGGCCGTCGCCCACGACCTTGCGGATTTTGCCGATCGTTCGTGCAAGGCCCTCGCGCTGCAGTTCCTCGGCATGGATGACGGTCATGCCGCTCGCATAAGAAAACTCCCACAAATATTCGGCCCCGCCGCGGACGCCGATCTGGATGGTCCGCTCCGGGTCCAGCACGCCAGCCAGCACCGCTTGCCGGAACGGCCCGCCGTGATGGAATTTGGAGCCCTCGAAGGGACCGCCCGTATCGCAATGGGCATCGATATGCACTAGTCCCAACGGCTCCCTCGCACCCAGCGCCGCAAGGATCGGCAGCGTGATCGAATGATCGCCGCCGACGCTCAGCGGCGCCACCTGTGCCGCCGCCAGCTTGGCGTAGAAGGCTTGGATGTCCTGGTGGCTCTCCTCGAGGCTGAAGCGGCTGCGGAAGGGAACGTCGCCGATGTCGGCGATCCTGAGCTCGGCAAGCGGCGCCAGGCGATGGACGTGATGGTAAGGCCCGATGCGCTCGATTGCGCGCACCGCTCGCGGTCCGAGCCGCGCACCGGCCCGGTTGGTGACGCCGAGGTCCATCGGCACGCCCACCAGCGCCGCATCCAGGCCTCCCAGGTCCGCATCGACCCGCAGCGGCGCGCCAAGCAGGGTCGAGACACCCTCATAGGGTT
>VBAB01000831.1 GCA_005888525.1 Alphaproteobacteria bacterium | reverse complement strand
GCAAGTGTGGGCGCACGCATGGATCTCCCCGTTTATGCCGCGTCCCCCGCCGCAGCTTCAACGCACGCACCTCAGCAAAACCTTACCCAAGAAAATGGCAAAAAAGTGCATCGAGCTGTGCAGGCCGATCCTCTGGCGCAAATCAGCTCATCGCAAGCTTCCTCGCCTGTACAATTTCATACCGAGATTTGAGGACCTGCTCGTGCAACGTTCATTCTCGAGCAGAGTTCAACTGGCGTTCCGTATAACAAGTTCGAGGACTGCGCATGCCAAGTACGGGACTTTGGGCTCTCATGTGCAGCGTCCCCTGGCCTAAGGCCGTTGGCCGGTTCGACAGGTCGATGAGGGCTTTGGAAGGATTAAAGACGCCAGCGGCTACGGCCAGCCCGAGCCAGAGGGCGATCGCTACAGGCGGCGTTCAGAGGTATTCGGCCCCGGAGAGGGCCTCGGACGTGAGTAGATCTACGCCCGCAAACCTGAGGAAAGGCAGCCCTTGATCGCCAGGCCTACCCGCATTCTAAAAAAATGTGCCGGTCGCCTTCTGGCCGGAACCCGGGAAGATGTTCTGCGTTTCTGACTGTCTCTCACACGGAGAAGTGCGATGCGAAGCAAGATCGTGGTACTGACAGTGGTTTCTTGTGCCGCCACCGCAGTGATGGCTGCAACACCCGCGCAACCGCTATTCGGAGATCGGGCATTAGCGGCTGCGGGCGCGACTAATCCAACCGGCCACATCGATGCGAACGGCTCGTTCCGAGGAAATATGATCCTCATCAAGGGCGACAAGACTGGAACCGGTCCTGGTGCTGGCGGCCACAAGGGCAAAAAGGAGGGTAAAGGGAACAGTGAGGGCAAGGGCAAACAGAAGGGAAAAAATAAGTCCTGAGCCATAGAGAGGCCCGCAGTCCTTTACAGGGCACAGACGCGAGCGGTGGCCCCCAAGCTGGGGCTTCCGCGGCGCCTGTCGCATGGCGGCCTCGGTATCATTTTGAATGCTCGTCATGAAGGCGGGCCGTGGTAGAACGCCCAGTGCTCAACCACAGCGGCATCACGAGCTTCGCCGTGCTCAAAGTGCTCTATTTGTTGGCGGTCACCGCGGTCGCCTTTATGGTGCCGGCATTTGCGATAACGCAGCCTGTCCGATGGTTGGTCATTCCAGCATTACTTGCGCTTCAGGCCCTTATTTTGCTGGCCTGCCGTTTTCCCGGCAGCGAAATCGGGCGCCCAGCCTGGCGACTGAAATGGTTATTTCTGTTCCTGATTGTTTGCTACGCTCTTCTCCCCCCTGAGAGCCATGGGGCGGCTGACGTCGTTCTGGCCTGGCGTGTTCCGTTCGTTGGGTGGCTGGTCCCTTTGAACCTGACGGGGCTCGAGCGTGCCGCACTAATGTGTCTGCAAATCCTGACGCTGCTGCTAGCCTCGATGGTTGTTCGGCTGGCGGGCTCCGGGAGCGATCTAGTCGATGGCCTGCGAGCGTTGCGGCTGCCGGACCTGTTCGTTTACTCGCTCGACCATACGCTGGAGCTGTTCGGGGGAAAGAAAAAATCCGGTCGCCGTCGGGCCGAAGCTGGGGGGCAAGGTGGAATATTTTCCACGGTGAAGCGGCTGCTGCGCGGCGACATCGGCGGCTTCGTACAGACAATAAGCACGAACATTGAGCGCGCCAGAGAGCGCCCAGGCCACGCAAGCGACCGCCGTCTCAGCCCTCGGCTGGTCCACGACATCGGGATCGTGACCGGCATCGCGTTGTGCATGGCTTCCGTCAAGGTGATCAAGCTCCTGCCCGGCCTGCCATTTGCTCCCGGGCACAAGGCGCTCCTCTTGTTCCCGCTGTATGTGCTGGCATCTCGCCTCACCCATTCGGGTTGGGGCGGAACGGCCGCTGGGTCCATCATGGGAGTAATCGGTTTCCTGCAGGGCGATGGTCGGTTCGGCATCTTGGAGATCTTCAAGCACGTGGTGCCCGGCCTTGTGATTGACCTCGCGAGCCCGCGGGTGTCCCGCCTACCAAGCTGGGCCCTGGGGTACTGCTTTCTTGGCCTCGCAGCGGCCGCCGGA
>VBAB01000830.1 GCA_005888525.1 Alphaproteobacteria bacterium | reverse complement strand
CCGGGCAACCAGTGGGTCAGCCCCAAGAGCCCCTACTTCCAGCAGAAATTCCCGGTTCCCGGCCGCGACGTGGCGAAGGCCAAGAAGCTCCTGGCCGATGCCGGCATGACCACGCCCGTCGTCGTCGATCTCATGGTTCCCAACAATCCCGAGAGCCGCCAGGTGGCGGAGGTGTTGCAGGCCATGGCAGCGGAAGCGGGGTTCGACCTGAAGATCCGCGTCACCGAATTCGCCACATCGCTCACGGAAGCCGAGCAGGGCCGCTTCCAGGCCTTCTTCATAGGCTGGTCCGGCCGCATCGATCCCGACGGCAACAGCTACATCTTCCACAAGTGCGGCGCGCCGCAGAACAACGGGCACTACTGCAACAAGGACGTCGACCAGTGGATCGACGAGTCGCGCAAGGTCTCCAAGCTCGAGGAGCGCAAGGCGATCTACGAAAAGATCGCAGAGACGTTCCTGAAGGAGGGCTCGATCATCTATCTCTACCACCGCCTGGTGATCATCGCCCATTCCGCCAAGCTCGAAGGCTACACCCAGCTGCCTGATGGGTTGGTGCGCGTCGTTGGCGTGAAACTGAAGCCGTGAAGGGGGGCAGACCCCTCGCGCAAACGTGGCGTTGTGTTCGCAGACGTAGAGGCGAGGGGTCTGACCCCCTGCGACCGTGGCGGGAACGCGACGCATGGAGATGAAGTATGAAATACGAACGCAAGCCGATCCGCACCGAAGCGGAGTATGATCAGGCCTTGGCGGAGGTCGAGCAGCTCTGGGAATCCAAGTTGGGCACACCAGATGGCGATCGTTTTGAAGTTCTCGTCACCCTGATCGAGGCTTACGAGGACGAGCACTATCCAATGCCGATGGGGTCAGACCCCTCGCCTCCGGGTGCGAGAGAATGAACCGACGTTTTGCGCGAGGGGTCTGACCCCAGCTAACCCCACACCAACATGCTCCCATTCCTGGCCAAGCGCCTGCTGCAGCTGATCCCGACGCTGTTTTTCGTCTCGGTGATCATCTTCGGGCTGCAGCAGCTGCTGCCGGGCGATCCGGCGCTGGCAATGGCCGGCGAGGAGCGCGATCCAGCCGTGCTGGAGCAGATCCGCAAGCAGTATCGCCTCGATCAGCCCGTCTACGCGCAATATCTCTATTGGGTCGGCGGCGTGCTGTCGGGCGACCTGGGCGAGTCCATGCGCCTCAAGGAGCCCGTGCTCACGCTCATTGCGCAGAAATTCCCGGTCACGCTGCAGCTGGCCCTGATGGCGATCGTCTTCTCGCTGTCGATCGGCGTGACGGCCGGGGTGATATCTGCCGTCAAGAAGGGCACTGCCGTCGACTACGCCGTGAACGTCGTGGCGCTGTGGGGCATCTCCACGCCCAACTTCTGGCTCGGCATCCTGCTGATCTTCCTGTTCGCGGTGCACTTGGGCTGGCTGCCGGCGTCCGGCTATGTCGGGCCGTTCGAGGACTTCTGGCTCTCCCTGCAGACGACCATCCTGCCGGCCTTCGTGCTCGGCAACTCGTTCGCCGCCGTGCTCATGCGCCACACCCGCAGCGCCATGCTGCAGGCGATGAGCAGCGACTATGTGCGCACCGCGCGCGCCAAGGGGCTGGCCGAGCGCATCGTCGTGTTGAAGCACGCCATGCGCAATGCGCTTACCCCGGTGGTGACGCTGGGCGCGCTGGAGCTCGGCACGCTGCTCTCGGGTGCCGTTCTCACCGAGCAGGTGTTCTCCATCCCCGGCTTCGGCAAGCTGATCGTCGACAGCGTGTTCAACCGCGACTATGCGGTAGTGCAGGGCGTCACGCTCATCACGGCGACCACCTACATTGTGCTGAACCTGCTCGCCGACATCGCCTACGTGCTGATCAACCCGCGGCTGAGGAGCTGACGTCATGGCTAGTGGACCGCCAACCGTGAAGCGAGTTCGACAGGATTCCCCTCCCGTCGTGTCGAAGACACGCCTTCGGCATGATGACGGGGAGGGGTTAGGGGTGGGGTGCAGCTGCGAGCGGCGATCAAGCGTGTGGACCCCCACCCCCGACCCCTCCCCGCAAGGGGGAGGGGAGCACGCCCAAGCCGTGTGTGTGCACGGGTGCTGCGCATGACGGCGTTGAGCGCACCCATCTTCGATCTCGAAGAGGAGAGCCCGGGTGCCCGCGCCTGGCGGCGCCTGCTCCAGCGCAAGAGCGCCGTGCTCGGTCTCGTCATCATCGTGCTGTTCGTGCTGATCGCCATTGTCGCGCCGCTGATCACGCCCTACGACCCGGCCCAGCAGAGCTGGACGTCGATCCGCAAGCCACCCTCGCTGCAGCACTGGTTCGGCACCGACGAATCGGG
The DNA here is from genome assembly GCA_005888525.1 of Alphaproteobacteria bacterium. Taxonomy (GTDB): domain Bacteria; phylum Pseudomonadota; class Alphaproteobacteria; order Rhizobiales; family Hyphomicrobiaceae; genus AWTP1-13. The sequence continues at coordinate 196 of VBAB01000830.1, read as the reverse complement.
GCGCGACCTCTTCTCCCGAGTGATCTTCGGCGCCCGCGCCTCGCTGTTGGCCGGCGTCGTCTCCATTTCCATCGCGCTCGGGCTCGGCGTACCGATCGGCCTGCTGGCGGGCTACGGCGGGCGATGGATCGACGCCCTCATCAGCCGCATCACCGACGCCATGCTGGCAATCCCGTTCCTGATCCTGGCCATTGCG
>VBAB01000829.1 GCA_005888525.1 Alphaproteobacteria bacterium | reverse complement strand
CTCTGCCCCCACCGCCTTCATCTCCGACGCCGCCGCGCGACCGGCGGGCGTGAGCGCCAGCAGCACGAGGCGGGCGTCGCGCGCATCCGGCGACTGGCGCACGAAGCCGCGCGCGATCAGACGCCCGACGACGCCGGAGACGGTCGCCGGGTCCATGCGCGTCAACCTCCCAAGCTGGTTCTGCGACACCGAGCCCAAGTCGTCGAGCTTGGCCAGCGCCGCGAATTGCGTCGGCGTCACCGCGAAGCGCTCCATCACGGCGTTGAAGATCTCGCTTGCCCGCTGGTGCGCGCAGCGCAGCAGGAACCCCACCTGGTCCTCCAGCGCATACGCCGCAGCCCGCTCCGCCGCATCTGCATCCTCGGCCGGCTTGCGCCGAACCTTGGCGATGGTCATCCGCGCTACTCCCTAACGTATGGTTTTGCTTGCCCCTCGATGGGGTGCTCCGGCGGCCGCTCCACGGTCCCTTCTCCCCTTGGGGAGAAGGTGCCCGAAGGGCGGATGAGGGGGCCTTCACTCGCTCGCAAAGCAGTCCCCCCTCACCAGTTCGGCCGAATGACTTACGACCGCGCCATCGAGGATGTGCACGTGGATAGTCGGGAGATCGCGGCCGTAAGTCATGGCCTCACGTCCTCTCCCCGAAGGGGAGAGGCGGGCGTGGGCGCCTTGTGGTGGGATTGACGAGAGTACGCGCATCACGGCTCGTCTCCGAACGGCCAGGGGTTATCGTCCTGCCAGCCCTCGATGCGGGCGCTGGGGCCCACCTCGCGGATGACGTCACCCACGGCGATGATGTCGGTGGTGTGGCCGCCGAGGCGCTGGTAGAGCGCACGCGGCAGGGTGAACTCCAGCGGCGCGACGATGGCCGGCGTCGGCACGTAGCCGAAGGCATTCTTCGGCATGCGCATTACGTCGGCCATGACCGTGATGCCGCCGCCCGGCCACACGTACACCGGCGCGCCGCCCATGGTGACGCGCGTCTCGCCCTTGGCCACCGAGCGCGTCAGCAGCACCGGGTTCTCGGTGACGCCCGCCCGCAGCGACCCGCCAGCGCCCGCCATGAACAGCACCGTGCACAACGACGGCTCGCAGTTCTCGCCGATGCGCTCGACGACGGCGCGCACGGGTGCAGGCATCTCGACCGGCACCGGCCTGAGTGCCTCGTCCAGCACGCAGTAGAGCGCATCCTCACCGGTGGTGGAGGTCATCAGCAGCCGCAGGCCCGGCCACGCCACCTTAGGATCGATCTTCTGGATGATGGACAGCGGCTCGGTGATGTCGGTGCCGCCCCAGCCGAGGCCGGGGTTGGCGACCTGGAAATAGCGGCCCGGGGTCGATTTGCGCCCGCGCACGCGGATGCCGGCGCGCGGCATATCCAGCACGCGGCCCGACTGGTGCTCGGTCAGCACGCCGGTGATGTGGTCGTCGACGACGATCACCTCGTCGACGTGGCCCAGCCACTGCCGCGCGAAGATGCCGACCGTGGCGGAGCCGCAGCCGACCCGCATGCGCACCTCCGGCCGGCCGTCGACGACCGGCGCCTTGCCGGCCTCGACGATCACCGTGTGGCCGGCGTCGATGCTCATCTCCACCGCCGCGCCCGAGCACAGCTCGAGCAGGGCGTCGCAGGTGACGTTGCCCTCTTTCTTGGAGCCGCCGGTCAGGTGGCGCACGCCGCCGATGGAGAGCATCTGCGAGCCGTATTCGGCGGTCGTCACGTGGCCGACCTGCTCGCCCTTGACGCGAACGGGCGCCGTCTCGGGGCCGAGGTGGCGGTCGGTATCGATCTTCACCTTGACGCCGCAGTAGCTGAAGATGCCCTCGGTCACCACGGTGACCGTGTCCACGCCCGCGTGCTCGGCCGAGACGATGAACGGCGCCGGTTTGTAGTCGGGATAGGTGGTGCCGGCGCCGACGCCCGTCACGAACGTGCGCGCGGGATCGAGCGGCGCGCCGTCCCATTCCGCGCCCACGAAGGGCGCTATCCTGCCGCCCTCGTCCAGCGTGCGCTGCATGAGCAGCACCGGGTCGGTGCGCACCAGCTGGCCGTTCTCGTTGGCGTAGCGCGCGCACGCTCCCGCGCGCCCCGGCCGGATGCGGCACGGCACCGGGCAGGCGTCGCAGCGCACGATGCCCTCCCCCTCCGCCGCCCCGAATTTCTTCGCCCGCGCAGCAAGCGACAGCTGGTCCTTGCTCATGACGCGGCCTCCGGCGCAAAGCGACTGCTGTGCGATTGGCGCTCGCCGAGCAAGCCTGTGACAAGCACGGCCATGACGAAGGGTTGAATTCCTTACGCGCGCCTTCGAGGGGATGACGGTGCGTGCGTCTCTACCAGTCATGCGGTCCCCCTCTGTTTCAGCGCCTCCCAGAGGCGGTGGGGGAGGACGGGCACGCGGGTGACGCGCACGCCAGTGGCGTGGCGGATGGCGGAGAGGATGGCGGGTGCGGTGGCGATCAGCGCCGGCTCGCCTACGCCCTTGGCGCCGAAGGGTCCCTCCGGCTCGGCATCCTCGATCAGATAGGTCTTGATCGCCGGCATGTCGCCGGCGGTGGGGATCAGGTAGTCGTGCAGGTTCTCGGTGCGGCCGGGGATGAACTCCTCCATCAGCGCCATGCCGAGCCCCTGGGCGATGCCGCCGTGAATCTGGCCCTCCACCAGCGTGGGGTTGATGGCGCGACCGACGTCGTGCGCGGCGACGATCTCGATGACCTTGGTGGTGCCGAGCACGGTGTCCACCTCCACCTGCGCCATCTGCGCGGCAAAGCCGTAGGTGGCATAGGGGACCCCCTGGCCGTTGGCATCGAGCGGCGTGGTCGGCGGATCCCAGCGGCCGACGCCTTCCAGGACGACCGCTTCTCCGGAGTCGCACGATACGCGCGCCGCGCACTCGCCGCCGCCCTGAGCTCGTCGAAGGGCGTTTGTGTCCGCCAAGCCGTGCTTCGACAAGCTCAGCACGGGGTTGGCGTTCGCGGCCGACGCCGGCAGCGTTGCGAGGTCGATCGCGCGCGAGGCGTCGCCGTCCGCGATCGTCAAGCGCGGGCCGTCGAGGGCGAGCTTCGCGTGCGGGCCGGCGTTGGCGAGCGCCAGGATCTTCCGGCGCAGGTCCTCGGCGGCGAGCCGCGCGGCATTGCCGGAGACGAACGTCTGCCGCGAGGCGGACGTCTTGCCGGCGTCAGCCGTCAGGTCGGTGTCGCCCACCACCATGCGGAACGCCTGCGGCGGCAGCCCCAGAGCGTCGGCTGCGATCTGCAGCAGCACGGTGGAAGAGCCCTGACCGATGTCGACGGCGCCATTGAAGAACGTGAGCGTGCCGTCTCGGCCAAGCGTGATGCGCATGATCGAAGGGTTCGGCAGCCCCGTGTTGCCGCAGCCGTACCACATGCAGGCGACGCCGACGCCGCGCCGGCGCCGCGGCGCGTCCGCGTTATGTCGCGCGACGCGCGCCAGCGCCGCGTCCCAATCCGGCTTCAGGGCATCCAGGCACTTCGGCAGGCCGGCCGAGTGCGTGAGCACCTGACCCGACGGCGTGATATCGCCGTGGTCCAGCGCATTGAGGCGTCGGATAGCCCAGCGGTCGAGCCCCAGCCGCTCCGCCAGATCGTCCATCAGTGTCTCATGCGCGATGGCGGCCTGCGGCACGCCGAAGCCGCGGAAGGCGCCGGCAGGCGTGTCGTTGGTGTAGACGGCACGCGTGTGCACGCGCGCGTTGGGCACCTTGTAGGGCCCCATGCCGTGCACCGGCACCCGGTTGGCCACCGTCGGTCCCCACGACGCGTAGGCGCCCGTATTGAAGTCAGCCCGCATCTCGAAGGCGGCGAGCCGGCCCCGAGCGTCGGCCGACGACTTGGCCCAGATGCGCGCCGGATGGCGCTTGGTGGTGGAGGTCATGGATTCCGTGCGCGTGTAGACGATGCGCACCGGACGCCTGGTCACCCACGCGGCCACCGCCAGCAGCGGTTGGATCGATACGTCGAGCTTGCCGCCGAAGCCGCCGCCGCAAGCGGTGGGACGGATGCGTACACGCGAGGGGTCGACGCCCAGCACGCGCGCCGTCTCCTCGCGGTCCATGTAGGGCGCTTGCGTGCAGGCCATGACCTCGATGCGATCTGGCCCCTCGCCGACGGGCATTGCGTAGCCGGCCTCCGGCTCGATGTAGGCGTGCTCGACGAAGGCGGTCTCGAAGTGACCCTCGGCCGTCGCGGCCGCGCTGGCGTGCCCTGTTCCCACGTCGCCGCACCGCAGGTTGCCGCGCGTCAGGACGTTGTCAGCAACTCCGGCGTGGACCGCTGGCGCCCCTGGCGCCAACGCATCCTCAACCCCGGACAACGGCATCTCCGGCGCCCAGGTGATGGGCAAGTCGAGATCGCAGACGCTTTCGACCGCCAGCCGCGACCCGACCAGCGCCAGCACGGCCTCGCCGCGGAAGCGTACCGCGCCAGGCGCCAGCACCGGCTTTCGAAGTCAGGATCGCCACCAACCCCGCGGTGCGCGCTTGCACCGCAGCCAGATCGCCGAGCGTGAAGCGGGCCCGGGCGTGCGGCGAGCGCACCACGCGCATCCACAGCGCGTCGGCGGGGGCCTCGTCGGCGCCGAAGCGGTCGGTACCTGCCACCTTGGGCCAGCCGTCGACCCGCGGTAGCCGCTTGCCGACTGCGCATCCGGCCCGCGCTTCGACAGGCTCAGCGCTGGGGTGTTGCTCTGACCCGCAGTCCTGAGCTTGTCGAAGGGCGGGCCACAAATTCTCAGCCTGGGCTTCGGCAAGCTCAGCACGTGTCGCGGCTGCGGCATCGAGGATCGCTTCGACGATCTGGAGATAGCCGGTGCACCGGCAGAGCACGCCGCCGATAGTGTCCTCGACCTCGCTCCGACTCGGCGCCGGACGGTGCGCGAGCAGATCGGTGGCAGCCATCAGCATGCCGGGCGTGCAAACGCCGCACTGCGCCGCGCCGCGGGCAAGGAAGGCCGCGCGCAGCCGGTCGGTGGTCGTGTCGGTGCCCTCTACGGTGTCGACGCGAGCGCCGTCGGCCTGCGCGGTCGAAACCAGGCAGGCGCACACCTGCTCGCCGTCGAGCAGCACGGTGCAGGCGCCGCAGTCGCCCGCCTCGCAGCCGATCTTGGTGCCGGTGAGCCCGAGTTCCTGGCGCAGCGTGTCCGCCAACGAAGCGAAGGGCGCCGCGACAGCGGTGGCTGGCCGCCCGTTCAGCGTGAACGTGACGGTGACGGTCCCGTTCTGGGGCACCCGCTCCTGCATCACGCGGCCCTCCGCCGCTTGTCTGCCGCCAACTCCCGCAGGAGATCGCGCGTCAGCGCCAGCGCCGCCGCGCGCCGGTACGGCGCCGACCCGCGGATGTCATTGATGGGCGTGAGCTGCGCAAAGTGTGAAGGCCGAACCAGGTCCGCAGCCGTCAGCGACGGTTGCGCAACCAAAGCGGCTTCCAGAGCATGGAGACGCTGGGGCACGGCCGAGCAGGAACCGACGGCGAGGCGCGCTGCCGCAATGCGGTTCTGCGGATCGACCTCGATCACCCCGGCGACCATTACGATGGAGATCACAAGGTACTTGCGCGCGCCGAGCTTCAGGAAGTGACCGCGCGTCGCGCTGCTACACTTGGGCACGAGGATCGCCGTGACGATTTCATCGGGACGGCATTGGGTATGGCGATAGCCGTCGATGAAGTCGGCCATCGGCACGATGCGCCGGCCGCGCCGGGTCGTCAGCTCGATACTTGCATCGAGCGCCAGCAGGTTGGGCGCGCCGTCGCCCGCCGGCGAGGCCGTGCAGATGTTGCCCGCGAGCGTGCCGCGGTTCTGGATCTGCACGCCGCCGATCTCGCGCGCGGCCAGCTTCAGGCCATCGAACTGGGCAGGCAGCTCGGCGCGGATGACATCGCTCCAGGTGGTGAGCGCGCCGATGCGCCAAGCTCCCGCCTCCGCGGCGATGCCGCGCAGGCCCGGCACGGCAGAGATATCGAGGATGTCGGCGTGACGCATATCGCCCCAGCCGGCGCGCGCCGCCTTGGCCGGATAGACGTCGGTGCCGCCGGCCAGCACCAGCACCGGACGCTCGGCCCGGATCGCGAGCGCGTCCTCCAGCGCGACAGGGCGGTGATAGGTGACCATCACTTTGACCTCCGTCGGCCACCTCTCCCCATGGGGGAGAGGACGTGAGGCCATGACTTACGGCTGCGCGCTCTTCGCGAAATGCAAGCGACCGCTCTATGGCGCGGCCGTAAGTCATTCGGCCGAACTGGTGAGGGGCCACTTTCTTCATTAAGCCTGAAGGCCCCCTCATCCGGCCCTGCGGGCCACCTTCTCCCCAAGGGGAGAAGGGTTGTGCTCGGCAGTCGCGCTGGTTCAACGACGACAGTCATGTTGATTTGCTCGCTCCGCGCAATGTGGCTGTCGCCGCTGCGTCGACGGCGCCATCCGCAGCCAGCGTGACGGCGAACAGCTCTCGCGCCTGATCGATCGTGTAGTAGCCGCGGCCGACATCGCGCTCGACGAGCGCGGCATCGCGCGCGAACGGATCGCCATAGCCTCCTCCTCCCGGCGTCATGACTTCCACGCGGTCGTCTCGCCGCCCCGGTGCACGCGCACCACGTTCGCTGCGCCGTCGCTGCCGCCCTGCACACCCGGCGGCCCGAAGCGGCCGTGGTCCATCACGAACGACGCCTTCGCCTCGCCGCGCAGCAGCTCCACCTCGTAGTGCACGCCGAAGCCGCCGCGCTGCGCGCCCGCGCCGCCGGAGCCCTCGCGCAGCGCAAAGCGCGTGAACAATATCGGGTAGTATTGCTCCAGCACTTCCACCGGCTGGCTCTTGGAGATGCCGATGGTGGAGCAGCCATTGGTCAGCCCGTCGTGGTCGCAATTGCCGCCGTAGCCGCCGCCGGAGATCTGATACATGACGTAGCCGGCGCCCTTCAGCGGGTCGAAGCCGCCGAGCGCGAAGTTGCCGGACGAGCCCGCCGGCGCCGCCGCCACCTTGTCGGGGATCGCTTTGACCAACGCCAGGAACACGGCTTCGGCGATGCGCTGCGACACCTCAGCCGCGCAGCCCGACACGGGCCGCGGATAGCGCGCATCCAGGAAAGTTCCCTCGGGCCGCTTGATGCGGAGAGCGGCGTGTCCGGGAAGATGTGGCGCATAGCGAGATAGACGGCTGAATAGGTGGTTGCCACCACCGAGTTCATCGGCCCCTTGCAGGGCGGCGAGGAGCCCGTGAAGTCGAAGCTCAGCGTCTCGCCGGCCTTGGTCACACCGAGCGCGATCTTCAGCGGCTCGTTGACCACGCCGTCCGAATCGACGAACGCCTCCGAGCGGTAGACGCCGTCGGGAATCGCAGCGATGTGGGTGCGCATGACGCGCGCCGCGCGCCGGCGGATCTCGGCCGTCGCCTCCGTGACCACATCGCGGCCGTAACGATCCATCAGCTCGGTCAGCCGCCGCTCGCCCACCTTCAGCGCTGCCGCCTGCGCCTTGATGTCGCCGATGCGCTGCTCGGCGATGCGCATGTTGGAGTTCAGGATCCAGAAGATCTCGGCATCCATCACGCCGCGCTTGAACAGCTTCACCGGCGGCAGCCGCAGCCCCTCCTGCTCCACTTCCGTGGCGTGGGCCGAGAAGCCGCCAGGCACCATGCCGCCGATGTCCGGCCAGTGCCCCGTATTCTGCAGCCAGCAATAGTGCTCGCCGCGATAGTAGAAGGGCAGCGCGAAGCGCACGTCCATCAGGTGCGTGCCGCCGAGATAGGGATCGTTGACGATGTAGATATCGCCGGGCTCCGGCGCGCCGGCTTTGCCCTCCCCGATCAGTCGGATCAGCTCGGCGGTGGAATACTGCATGGTGCCCACGAACACCGGCAGCCCCAGCTCGCCCTGGCTGATGAGCGCACCCGTCGCCTTGTCGTAGATGCCGGATGAGCGGTCGTCGGCCTCGGCGATGACCGGCGAGAAGGCCGCGCGCGAGAAGGCGATGTCCATCTCGTTGCAGACCTGGCCGAGCGCAGCCTGGATCACGGCCAGCGTGATGGGGTCGATGGCGCTCATGGCCCGCCCCCCACGACGATCCGCAGGTTGCCGATGGCGTCGACCGTAGCGGCAGCGCCTGGCTCGATCACGGTGGTGGCGTCCATCTGCTGCACGATGGCCGGTCCGGTGAGGCGCGCGCCGAGCGGCAGCTTCACCCGGTCGAATACCTGCGCCGTCCGCCAGCGCCCGTCGGCGAACAGCTGGCGCTCGCCGATCACGGCGTCCTGCACTCTCGCCGAGTGTCCGGCCGGCTCGAGCAGCGAGGCAATGGGAAACGCCGGCCGTCGGCCGATCACAGAGGTCACGAGGTTAACGAGCACCGCCTTGATCTCCGGCAGCCGCACCTGGAAGCGCGCGTCGTAGGCCGCCTCGAACAAGGCTTGGGCTGTTTCACGTGAAACATTGCCGTGGGGAAGCGCGACTCGGATCAGGTGGGTCTGGCCGCGGAACTGCATGTCGGCGCCGTGCAGCACGGTGGTGGAGACGATCTCGCTCTGCTCTTCGGCATTGATGGCAATGCCGCGCTCGCGCTGGGCAGCCAGGATGGCGTGCACCTCCGCCATGTCCGCAGCATCCAGCGGCACATTCAGTGTATTCACGAAATCCTGGCGCAGGTCGGCGACCAGGCAGCCCAGCGCATTGGTCAGGCCCGGCCGTGCGGGGACCAGCACCTCCGGGATACCGAGCTCCCGCGCCAGCGCTACCGCGTGCAGGGGGCCTGCGCCGCCGAACGCGAACAGCGTGAAATCGCGAGGATCGAGCCCGCGCGCCAGCGACACCATGCGGATGGCGCCCGCCATGTGCGTATTGCCGAGGCGAATGACCGCCGCCGCGGCGGCATCGACGTCTATGCCGAGCGGTTTGGCGAGCTTGTCGGCGAAGATTCCGCGCACCTCCTCGACCATCACCGGCCTGGACACGGCCAGCAGACGATCCGGGTCCAGCCGGCCCAGCAACAGGTTGGCATCGGTGATGGTGGGCTCGGTGCCGCCGCGGCCGTAGCAGATGGGGCCCGGGTCGGAGCCCGCCGACTGCGGCCCCACCTGCAGCATCCCGGCCGCATTGATCGAGGCGATGGAGCCGCCACCGGCGCCGACGCTCTTCACGTCCACCATGGGCACGTGGATGGGTAGGCCGTAGTCGATGGTGAGCTCGGCCGACACCTGCGGCACGCCGCCGTGGATGAGCGCCACGTCGGTGGAGGTGCCGCCCATGTCGTAGGTGATGGCGTTGCGGATGCCCGATTGCGACAGCGTCGCCGCCGCCGCCATCACGCCGGAGGCGGGGCCGGACATGATGGTCTTGGCCGCCTCGCGCGCCACGACGCGCGCCGCCACTGTGCCGCCGTTGCCGTTCATCACCAGCAGGTCGTGCTTGAAGCCCTGCCGCTCCAGCTCGCCTTGCAGGCGCCGCACGTAGCGGTCGAGGATCGGCTGCACGGCGGCGTTCACGGACGCGGTGGTGCCGCGCTCGTACTCGCGGAACTCGGACAGCAGGGCGTGGCCGAGCGTGACGTAGTCGTTGGGCCAGAGCTTCCTCGCGATCTCGCCGGCTCGCAGCTCATGGGCTGGATTGGCGTAGGCGTGCAGGAAATGGATGACGAGGCTCTCGCAGCCCATGGCCAGCAGGGCGCGCACGGCATCCGCCAGCTGGTCCT
>VBAB01000828.1 GCA_005888525.1 Alphaproteobacteria bacterium | reverse complement strand
GCTGGCGCGAAGTGAGATAGAGCGCCCAGGCCAGAGTCAGGGCGGTCGTCTCGGTGCCGGCCCACAGGTATTGCTTGAGCTCGTCGACGGCCTGCTGCTGGTCGAACTCCGGGATCGTCGGATCGGCCACGGCCGCCTCGATCATCTTGAGCAGCGTGCGCTCGCGCGCCTCGCGCGGATCGGCGGCGATGACCTCGGGCGGCACGCCGGCCCACACGTCCATGGCCTTGGCGGCATCCTCTTCCGTGATCTCGAACTCCTCGCCGGCCACCTTCCTGAGGCGGATCGACTTGTGGTTCATCACGTCGGTGTAGGTCTTCACGCACTTGAAGACGAAGTGCGGGTTGAAGGGCATCTCCCGGTCGAACAGCGCCTTGCAGATCATGTCGGCGGCGAGCGTCCAGGTCTGCTCCACCATCTCGAAAGTCTCGCCGGTCTGCGCGAGCTTCGCCCAGATCTCCATCTTGGTGCGGATGGCGGCCAGGAAATAGGGGATGTACTCGGCGAAGACGTCGGGGTGGAACGCCGGCTGCTGCGGCATGCGGATCTTCTGCCACAGCGCGCCGTCATGGGTGATCATCGACTTGCCGAAGATCGGCTTCAGCCCGTCGAAGTACTTGAGGTAGTCGTCGGCCTTGGTGACCAGCACGCGCTTGAAATGCTCCGGATCCGTGAGCAGCACGATGCGCTGGTTGGCCAGGTTCACGGGGATGACGCCGCCGTAGCGCTCGGCCATCTTCATGAGGATGGTCAGCGGATTATCCGGCGCCTTGAGCAGGGGCGTCAGCTGGAACCAGACGGAGGATTCCTCACCCAGCTGGTGGATGTGGGAAACAGGTGCGGTCATCTCGACGGGCTCCGTCGGCATTCGCTTGGTCGTCTACTGACGCGACAGCTCGGGGCGGCGCAAGCCGCCCACGCCAGCCTCCTCGCAACCTTCCCCGCAGATGAGCACCTTAGCGAAATTGAATGATTTCCGATCGTTGCTTGCCGAGACTGGTAGCACCCGCATCTCTGGACTGTCCATATTCGCGGGCGTCCCGCGGCATTTTTTCCGGGGAGTGTGACGCAACCTTACAGAACGATCTATGCCATTGGCGAGTATAGGAAATCCGCCTGGTTAACCCCTTCTTTCCGCACCACCCGTCCACCCTCCAGCCGTGCCGTGCCCGAGGCCACTAGGCGCAGGGCGAAGGGATAGAGCCTGTGCTCGGCGAGGAGAATGCGCTCAGCAAGCGTCTCGGGCGTGTCGTCGGCGAGCACGGGAACCGCGGCTTGGGCGATGATCGGCCCGGCATCGAGCTCCGGGGTGACGAAATGCACCGTGCAGCCGCTGATGCGCACGCCCGCGTCCAGCGCCTGCTTTTGCGGGTGGAGACCCTTGAAGGACGGCAGCAGCGAGGGGTGGATGTTGAGCTGGCGTCCGAGCCAGCGGGTGGCGAGCGCGCTGCTCTGGATGCGCATGAAACCCGCCTGGCAGACGAGCTCGATGTGATGGCCCACGAGCGCGGCTTCGACGGCTGCGTCGAAAGCCTCCCGAGTTGCGTATGCCTTGTGGTCGATTGCCATCGCCTTGATGCCAGCTGACCGGGCCCGCTGCAGGCCGGGGGCATCCGGCCGGTTGGAAATCACCAGCACCATCTCCGCCGGGTAATCCGGCGCGCGCGCGGCCTCCACCAGCGCCATCATGTTGGAGCCGCGCCCGGAAATGAGGATGGCGACGCGTTTCTTCATCAGCGCCCGTCCACCGCCGGGAAGCTGCCCTTGCCGCAAGCGCCGCGCGAGTCCCCCTCCCCTTGACGGGGAGGGGTTAGGGGTGGGGTGAAGACGTGTGGGAAGGAATCCATAACACGGGCACGAAGTCGCTCTGCTGCAACCGCAGCTTCGGCATCTCTGAGAAAGGCAACCTGCGCCTCGAGGCGTTCGACGGCCTCGGGCGAGAGAGCGACCTTCATGCGCCGGATGGTTTGGCCGCAGCTTCGAGTCGCTTGGAAAGCTCGTCCAGGGACATAGTTTCCCCGCGGTCAATCTGTTCCAGGC
>VBAB01000840.1:981-3661 GCA_005888525.1 Alphaproteobacteria bacterium | reverse complement strand
GATCTTGCAAAAGAACTGGCCAAGGAGCTCGACGCGCAGCTCGAGATCGTTGAGTCGGGGTTTGCGACCTTTATCGCCGACCTGCAGGCCAATAAATGCGAGATCGGCATGTTTGGCGTCGGGGCAACGTTGAAGCGTGCGCAAGCGGTAGAGTTTTCCAAGCCCTACCTGATCACCAACATCTATGCCGTCACGCGCAAGGGCGGAAAGATCAAGACCTGGGACGACATCGACCAGAAGGGCGTGAAGGCCGCCGTGTCGCTCGGCAGCTTCATTGAGGTCTTCATGAAGGGGTACTTAAAGAATGCCGAGGTCGTCTCGGTGGCGCCGCCCAACACACGCGAAGCCGAGCTGGTGGCTCAGCGCGTCGACGTCATCATGACTGATTTTCCGACTGCCATCAAAGTTACAGATGAATTCGACTGGGCCGCGTATCTGCTGCCGAAGGAGAAGCTCGCGGTCACGCCCTACGCCTACGTCGTGCCGCCGGGCGACCAGATCTGGCTCAACTACATCAACCTGTTCGTCGACACCATCAAGCTCGACGGGCGACTGATGCAGTACGCCAAGAAACACAAGCTCGACCCGATCGTCGCTCCGTGACTCGCTGGGTGCTGAACTAACCGACGCGCCCGCTGCGCGCAGGAGAGGTGCGCCATGACGTCATACCGTTTTCGCTGGGACGCTGTCTGGAACAGCCTCGACTTCTTGATGTCGGGGCTGCAGATGACCTTGGTTCTGTCGGCTGCGACCCTGCTACTGGCCATGATCGGCGGCCTCCTGATTGCCGGGCTTGACATCTCGCGCTGGCGCTTGCTGCGCTGGATCGGCATCTCCTTCGGCGAGGTCATCCGCAACACACCGATTCTGGTGCAACTGTTGTGGGTCTACTACGTGCTGCCGATTGTGTTCGGTGTCGGCATCGGCGCCGTCACGGCCCTCGTCATTGGCCTCTCGGTTTATCAGGCTGCTTTCATCTCCGAAGTCTACCGTGCGGGAATCCAGGCGGTGCCGCGCGGCCACCGTGAGGCGGCGCAGGTGCTGGGCCTTACGCCCGCGCAATCGTTCCGCCGCATCGTCCTGCCGCAGGCGATCCGCATGACCCTGCCGCCACTCGCCTCCAACTTCGTGCAGTTGATCAAGTTCTCCTCGCTCGGCGCCGTCATCTCGGTGAGCGAAATCACTCGCCGAGGCATGGAGTTGTCGTCGTCAACCTTCCGCCCGCTCGAGATCTTTACCTTCATCGCCGTCGTTTACTTCTTCATCTGCTGGCCGTTGGCAATGGCCATCCGCACTTGGGAGCGCCGCCTTGGCAGCCAGTAGCACGCCAACGGCTAGCGCGGGGCAAGCGCGCGAGATGCTCGCCAGCCGAGCGGATCGCAGCCTGCCGCTCCTGATCGAGATGACGCAGGCGCTCGTGCGTGTCGCCTCGCCCAATCCACCGAGCAACACCACGGACATCGCGCGTGCAGTCGAACGGCTGCTCGCTGAAATTCCGCGCATCGACATCCGCCGCGTCGAGCCCGAGCCAGGCGTCGTCAGTTTGGTCGCCCGCCTGCGCGGCAAAGGCGCGGGCCGCCGCCTGACCTTCAATGGCCATCTCGACACCTTTCCGGTTGGAGACGAGACAGGCTGGACGGAGCCGCCGCTGAGCGGGGCGCTGCGCGACGGCCGGCTTTACGGTCGCGGCGTCTCCGACATGAAGGGCGGTCTGGCGTGCTCGATGCTCGCCGCAGCCCTGCTCGCCGAACAGCGCGAGGCCTGGAGCGGCGAGGTCGTCCTTACGCTCGCGGGGGACGAGGAGAACATGGGCTCTCTCGGCACCGGCTATCTGCTCGAGCACGTGCCGGAGGCTCGCGGCGACGCCAACATCTGCGGCGACGTCGGCTCGCCTATGGTCGTTCGTTTTGGCGAGAAGGGATTGATGTGGATCGAGATCGAGGCGCACGGCGTTGCCGCGCATGGCGCACACGTCCACAAGGGCGTGAACGCCATCGACCGGCTGCGGGCGGCGCTTGACCGGGTAAAAGAGCTGGAGCGGCTGCCGGTGGCCGCGCCCGATGCCGTCGTCCGAGCCATCGAGGCCGCGCGGCCGATTTCGGAAAAGCTGTCGGGTGTTGGTGAATGCGACACCCTGCGGCGCATCACGGTCAATCTCGGAGCGATTGCCGGTGGCACCTCCCCCAACCTGGTTCCCACCCACGCCGTCGCCCAGGCTGACATCCGCCTGCCCATTGGCATTTCGACGGGTGAGGTCGAGGCTAAGCTTGCCGCGAAGCTCGCAGGCCTCGATGGCATCGCATGGCGGGTGCTGCGACGCTTCGAATCCAACTTCACCGATCCACACCACGAGATCGTCGCCCGCGTGCGCGATGTCGCCGAGGAAGTGCTGGGGACCTCCCCGGCCGTGAACATGCGCGTCGGCGGCTCTGACTCTCGTTGGTATCGCCGGCACAACGTGCCGACGGTGGTCTACGGTCTCACGCCTTTCAACATGGGCGGGCCCGACGAGCACATCCTCGTTGACGAGCTGAGTGCAGTGGCCAAGGTGCACGCGCTCGCGGCCTTCGACTATCTCACGAACCGGTCCTGACTGTGGGAGGGGACACATGGCGACGCATTCTGATGAAGACCTGTTTACGCTGCCTCTGACCTTCATGGGCGTGCCCTACGGTCGCCC
>VBAB01000840.1:0-969 GCA_005888525.1 Alphaproteobacteria bacterium | reverse complement strand
GGATCGCGCGGCCATCCTCGGGTTGCCGTTCGATTGCGGCGTCCATCCGTTTCGTGTTGGCGCCCGCGGTGGCCCGGACTCCGTACGTTTGCAGTCGCCACTGATCCGGAGGTTCAATCCGACGCATGCCGACTTCGATCCGATCGCAGCGCTCGGCGTCGTCGACTGCGGCAACGTCAAGCTCACGCCGGGTCGCATTTTCGATGCATTCGAGCGCATCGAGCAAGCCTCAGACCGCATTGTGGCGGCGGGCGCCGTGCCCGTTACCATCGGCGGCGACGGCTCCGTGACGGTGCCGGTGACGCGGGCGGTCGCCAAGCGCCACAAGAATCTGGTGGTGCTGCACATCGACTCGCACACCGATGCTTATGCCTACGACCCAGCCGACAAATACAACGCCGCGACCCAATTCACCCACGTCGCCGAGGAGGGGCTGATAGATGCCTCCTCCTCCTGGCACGTGGGCATCCGCGGTACGACCTTTGCTCAGGGTGTCGTGCAGCGCACGCGCGGGCTCGGCTACCGCGTGATGTCGCTGGACGAGCTTGTGCGCGGCGGCTTCGGGCAGCGCATGGCCGAGTTCCGCGACCAGGCCGCAGGCCGTCCAGTCTACATCTGCTTCGACATGGACGTGTTCGATCCGTCCTGCGCGCCGGGCGTGTGCTCGCCGTCGTGGGGCGGGCTCTCGGCGCGTGAGGGCATCGACCTAATCCGCACGCTCACCGACCTGAACATCGTCGCCGTTGATGTCGCAACCGTTAGCCCGCCGCAGGATGTGAACAACATGGCTGCGCATCTGTGCGCGCACGTGATCTATGAGATGCTCGTGCTACTCTGTAGGCAGCAGGGGCTCGTACCGCAGAGCTAGCTTGCGCACCAGCACGAAGCGTTGCCAAGCCGCCACCACGATCGATCCATGGTTTGGTCGATCCGAACGAAACTGCGCAGGTTGAGCCTATTACTGCTTTC
>VBAB01000839.1 GCA_005888525.1 Alphaproteobacteria bacterium | reverse complement strand
TTCAGAATTCCGACGTTCTTCGGGAGCCTCTTAGCCCAACTTGCGCAAATTCGGGTATGCGCTGTAGTTGAATCAATGGGTTAGGCGAAAAGTTGGCACTACATTTTTGGGGAGCTGCAGTCAGGCGCTTTGGGCGAGCGTCGAGGATTCATGTTCTGCAAGACGCATGCGCTTGGGCAACACGATGCCGAGGCGGTCGAGGAGCGCGGCTTGAGCAGGATCTGGGTGGGTAACGCAGCGCAAGCGGATGTTGCCGTGGGTTGCGGTGGGCAGGATAACGTCGTGCGATTGAATGCGCGCAAGCTCTTCGAGGATTGTGCGCGGCGCGCTTCCAAGGCCTGAGCGGCTCTGCCACATCTCGAGGCTCTTCCACAGCACGAAGGCGAGAAAGCAGACGAGGATATGGGCCTGGACGCGGTCCTCGCGTTGGTGCCAGATCGGTCGTAGGTTCAGCTGATCCTTATGGATGCGGAAAGCGGCTTCGGCCTGGGTGAGTTGGATATAGGCTTTCCAGAGCTGCGCATCGCTCCAATCGCCGATGTTTGAGCGCAAAAGATAGGCGCCTTCGGAAATCGCAGCCCAATCGTCGAAGGTGGTGTTGTGTTCGACGCGGAGGTGGAAGCTGGCCGGTGAGCCGTCCGGCTCCAGGGTGATTGCGAAGCGGGCAGCGGCACGCTGGTTGTGCGCGAGAATGCGGCCGATCTGCCGGTTTATCTGCGCCGGATCGAGCCGTTTCTTTGCGCTGGCGATACGGGCGGCCAAGCATTCGAGTGCTGCATCGATCCGCCCGCTGAACTTGTCGTGCATGGCCTTCTCTTTGCTGCGCCGGTCGGCCGAGCGACACAGGATGACGGTCTCGTCGGTCTCGGGATGACGCGTGAGGTTGACCTCGACGCCTTCCTGGACCGCGCGCCAACCGGACGAAGATGCAAGCGCAGAGGCAAACTTCTTCAGTTCCGACTTCGGGGCGCCGATGATGTAGCGTCGGCCTGTCTGGCGCAGCCAGGCGAGGTTCTCAGCACTCGCCATGCCGCGATCGGCGATCCAGACGCGTCCTAAAACGCCGTGCCGAGCCTCCATGGTGTCGACGATCGTCTGCAATGTCTTGGCATCGTGGGTGTTGCCGGGGAAGACCTCGTAGCCCAGGGGAAAGCCATCGAAGGTCACCACCAGCGCAATCAAGACCTGCTTGCAGTCGGGACGGTGATCACGAGAATAGCCGCGCTGCGCCTGCGGGTTGGCCTCCGCCAGACCCTCGAAATAGGTACTGGTGACATCGTAGAGGAGCACTTCGTTCTCGATCGCAAACAGCTCGCCGCAACGCTTCGACAAATGCGCTTCCAGCGCGGTCTTGTGGATGAGCAGGCGATCAAGCCCACGATAAAGGCGATCTTTGTTGACGTCTTCCTCGCCGAGTTGAAGGAGATCGCACAGCGCCGTTCGGCGATACCAGTCCTCGGCGATGTGCAGCTCACTCGATGGCTCGCAGAACCGTGCCGTCACAAGCACCGCCGCCATCTTCGCCCAGGCAATACGCTCCTGGCCCGCCGCCATCACTTGCTCGCAAAGTTCCTCAAGACCGAGGCCTCGCCATAGCGCCAGCGCCAGATACACGTCGCCAAACTGGCGCGAGCGTTCGATGCGGACGCCCTTCAAACGAACCGGCACCGTCAGATGCTCGCTGCCCTCCTCAAAAAGCTGCGCTCGTTGCGGAGCACCAATCAGATGACGCGCAAGCGCACGCGCCTCGATGCGACCGCGCGCGTCAAGCTCGCCGAGATGCGCAACTGTTTGCTGGATAATACGCCGGCCCACCCGCACGCTGCGCACCAGCCGCCAATAACGGTGGACCTTCCCGTCCTTCTTCACCGTCGTGTGGCGCAGATACATGCACCGAAATCAAATCTGACTCGCAAACGCCCGGAAAGACCCTTGGTTGGCACTACACGCCCAAATCCTATCTTTCCGACAGCCAACCCC
>VBAB01000838.1 GCA_005888525.1 Alphaproteobacteria bacterium | reverse complement strand
ACGCCAGCGGAGACCTGCCCACCTGCCGATGCGGTTCGTGACCGCCATGCGCACGGGAGTGAGGTTTGCGCGCGAGTCGGCGGAACTGAAAGCGACCCTAGTACGCGCCGCGGCGTTTTTGCTGTTCGCGAGTGCCTATCTCGCGCTTCTCCCTTTGATCGCCCGCGACCAGCTTAGCAACACGCTTCACCGAGCCGAAGGGTCTCTTGCAACCTTCCCGACTACGTTCCTCGGCAGTTCCACAATGTCGCCCAGCTAGACGCTTTCATCCAACCTTCCTGCAGGATATCGGCCTTCCTACCATCGGCCGACAACGCCATGAAGGAGCCGCATCCACGCGCCATAGCGAGAAGCGGCAACCATGGGAGCAACATCGTTATGCGCACCATCCATGACAACGCCGCGCAGCGATGGGGATTGATCGCGGTTTTGATGGTCCTTCTCTGGCCAGTGACGGCAACCGCCCAATCAGAAGACCTCGCGGCTCTGATGCGGCGCATCACTGAGCTGTCGCGGGCGAGCCGATATGCGGAGGCGATTCCTCACGCGCAAAGGCTGGTCGCTGAGGCCGAGAAAATGGCCGGCAAAGATCATCAACTTACGGCAATGACGCTTTTCACATTGGCAGACCTTCACCGCATGCAGGGCCAGTTCCACGAAGCTGAGCCGATGCTGAATCGCGTGCTCGTGATCCGTGAACGCACCCTCGGCGCCAGCCATCCCGATGTGGCGGCAACGCTGGCAAGCTTGGCACAACTGTGCCTGTCGATGGCGCGCTATGCAGAGGCCGAGAACTATCTGGGGCGCGTTCTCGACATCCAAGTCAGTGCCCTCGGCCGCGAGCACGCTGATACGGGGATGACCCTGGTAACTATCGGTCGGCTGCGGCAGCAGCAGGGCCGTCTTGACGAAGCAGAGGTCAAATATCGCGACGCGCTGGCAATCTTCGAGAAAGCCCTGGGCCCTGACCACATGTACGTGTCCGTGGCGCTCAATAATCTCGCTCAGCTCCACAAAGCCCAGGGACGTCTCGGGAATGTGGAGGCCGATCTGTTGCGTGCTTTGCGAATCCTAGAAAAACAGTTCGGTCCTGAAAGCCACGCCATTGCACCCATGCTCAACAATCTGGGCGAGCTGCGCCGGTTCGAAGGACGCTATGCCGAGGCAGAGGCCTTTTATCGTCGCGAGTTCGTAATCACCGAGAAGGCGCTCGGGCCCGAGCATCCCGAGCTAGCCACGAGTCTGGGTAACCTCGGATCGTTGCTCGTGCGACAAGGACGTGCCCAGGACGCCGAGAGTCTGCTCCGCCGCGCCCTGGCAATTCAAGAGAAAGCGTTTGGGCCAGCGCACCCGGACGTCGCCGTTGCCCTCAACAACTTGGCCGGCGCCCTCGACGAACTCGATCGGCCAACCGAAGCGGAGGTCCTGCTGCAGCGGTCGCTTGCCGTGCGCGAGAAGAACTTTGGCCAGGACCACGCCAGCGTCGCCGTGGCCTTGGACAACCTTGCAACCCACCTCCACAAGCAAACGCGATTTGCCGAAGCCGTGCCGCTCGCCACGCGGTCGCTAGCGATCCGGGAGCGCGTATTGGGCGCCGAGCACCCCTTCGTGGCGAATAGCCTCAACAACCTCGCCGCGATCCTGGACATGCTCGGCCGCCATGACGAAGCAGCTCCGTTGCTTCAGCGCGCACTGAACATGCGAGAGAAGATTTACGGGACCGACCATCCCGAGGTCGCGGTTGGCTTGCACAACCTTGCCTCTAACGGCCTCGACCGAAGGGATTGGGAAAGGGCCTATCGGCTCTTCAAGCGCGCCAGCGAGATCTGGGTTACTCGCCAGACCAGAAGCAGCGCAGCCACGCCATCCGAGGGCCCGTCGGAGGTCAGCGCCAACACCGATCCGTTTCTCGGTCTCATCATTTCCGCATTCGAGATGCGTCAGGCGGCGTCTGGGCCGAGCACCGCTGAACTCGAGACCGAGGCCTTTGCCGCAGCCCAGTGGGTCACTGGGTCGAAAGCCGCGAGCGCCATTTCCGCAATGTCGACCCGTTTTGCGACGAGGAGCGACGATCTTGGTCAGCTGGTGCGCAAGCGCCAGGACCTTGCCGAGCAGGCGCTCGCCGTCGATCGCGCATTGATCGCCGCCGTCTCACAACAACCGCAGGATCGCAATGCGTCGAAGGAGACAGCGCTGCGACAGCAGATTGCTGAAATCGGTGCAGAACTTAGGGATGCCGATGCCGCGCTTGCGGGCCGTTTCCCAGAGTATGCGGCTCTGACGTATCCCTCTCCCCTCTCGGTGTCGGCGATCCAGGAGCTGCTCAGGCCAGAGGAAGCGTTGCTCCTCTTCGCGCCCGTCAAAGATGCAACCTACGTATGGCTGCTCACCAAAACGCGATATGAGTGGGTCCGCAGCCCAATCGCGTCCAGGGTTCTCAAAGAGCACGTCGCGACCCTACGGTGCGGTCTCGACGCGACCGCTTGGTACGACGAGTCTGCGGTGCGCTGTGCGAGCCTGATTAAGATCGGCCTCGATAGTGCTCCCAAGCAAGGCGATGCCCTGCCGTTCAACGTCGCCATAGCCGGCGAGCTCTACCAGCTGCTCTTCGGCCAGCTTGCGGAGTTGATCAAGGACAAGCATTTGCTGATCGCGGCGTCGGGGCCCCTAACCGGCCTGCCGTT
>VBAB01000837.1 GCA_005888525.1 Alphaproteobacteria bacterium | reverse complement strand
CGATTTTGGCGATCTCGGCGCTGCGGGTCGATTCCGCGGCGAGGAAGCGCGCGAAGGCGGAGGCCGTCTCGGTCACGGGCTCGGCGCCAAGCGCCGTCAGCTTCTGGAAGAGCTCGGAATGCTTCGAGGCTGCCTGCACGGCGGCATTGAGTTGTGTCACCAGGTCGGGCGGCATGCCCTTCGGGCCCCACAGACCGTACCAGAGCATGAAGCTCAGTCCTGGGAACCCCGCTTCGGCGATTGTCGGTACTGACGGCAGCTGCGGCACGCGCTGCTCGGACATGACAGCGAAGGCGCGCAAGTTGCCTGCCTGGATCTGCTGCAAGGCGCTGCCGAGTGGGGCAACCATGAGCGTCGTCTGTCCGCCGATGACGTCCGTGAGGGCCGGCGCGGTGCCGCGATAGCTGACGACGACAGCCTTGACGCCAATCCGGTTGTTGAAGCTTTCGGCGGCGAGATGCCCCATCGCACCGAGGCCCGAGTTCGAATACGTGTGCTTGTCGCGGGCAGACATCATCTCAGCGGCGAGAGCCCCGAGGTCGGCGGGGGTCTTGCCGGGGTGGCCGACGAACACCATGGGAGAGGTGGCCAGCCGCGAAATGGGCGAGAAGTCAGCGACGGGGTCATAAGGCACCTGCTTCATGACGTGCTTGGCCATGAGATGGATGTCGGCATTGGTCAGAAGCGTCGTGCCGTCGGGCGCGGCGCGTGCCACCTCGGCGGCGCCCAGCGTGTTGTTGGCGCCCGCGCGGTTCTCGACCACCCAGGTCTGGCGGAGCGTGTCCTTGAGACGGTCCGCGTAGAGCCGGCCGATGGCATCGATGGCGCCGCCGGGCGCAGCTGGAACAATAAGGCGGACATTGCGGCTCTGTTGAGAGGACGCCTCGCGCGGCAGCGGTACCAATCCAAGTCCACCCAGTCCAACCAGAATTTTGCGGCGCGTCAGCATGGCGATGCCCCAAGGCGTTCGGGCTCGCATCATCACGCGAGACGCCGGGATCGTTGTCAAGGACAGCGCATTCAAGACGCGAAACACTGCGGCTGGTTGCCCGGT
>VBAB01000836.1 GCA_005888525.1 Alphaproteobacteria bacterium | reverse complement strand
AACAACGCAGAAGGCTAAGCTAGCGCCTTGCCGTACAACGCCAGCAGCCGTGTCCAGGCTTTTTCGGCGTCCGGCTCGTTGTAGACGCGCGAATCTGGCGGGCACCAGCCGTGCGCACCGGAGTAGACCTCGATCTCAGCCGGCAGTTTAGCCTTCTCGAAAGTCTCCTTGAGGATGTTCTTTTCGTTCGGCGATTTCTGATCGTCGTTCGACGCAACCGCGATAAGGAACTGCGCCTTGGTCTTCGAAGCCTGCAGGTGCGGACTGTTCGGGTTTTCGGTAACGAGGCCACCACCGTGGAACGAAGCAACAGCGCCGACGCGGTCGGGCATCGCTGCGGCAGTGCGGAACGCCATCGGGCCGCCCATGCAGTAGCCCTGTGTCCCGATCTTCTTGTCTTTCGCGACCGACGGCTGGCTGTCCAGCCACGCGACAAACGCCTTGGCGTCAGTCATGTGCGTCGTCTCGTTCAGCGCCTGAGCCAGCGGTATCAAATCCGGGATCGGGGTATTCGCGCCGTTCGCAGCAATCGGCAACTTTTTCGCCCGGTAGAACTGATTCACGACCACCACCGCGTAGCCGGACTCGGCGAGCCGCTTGCCCATCTGCCGGAACGCCGGGCGTAGCCCGAAGATATCCGGCCACACGAGCACGCCCGGGGCCGTGCCGGTCGCGGGGCGAACGAAGTACGCTTCGGCCGCGCCGTCCGGCGTTGTGATGGTCAGGTCGGACTCGGTGACCGCGACAGCGTTGGCAACCTGCGGCAGCACCATGCAGGCACCCGCACCGACCAGCACGCCGAATTGCCGGCGCGTGATCAACCCGCGCTTCTTGTACTCGTGTAAATCGTCTTCAAAATGATCCTGGTCGCACATTATCTGTATCTATCCTCCGTCGATTGTTCCACGTATCCCACGCGCGGAAGTGTAACATCAAATCGTTCCAGTCGAGGCGATTTCCGGCAATCGTGCATGCCACTTTGACGCCTCCCATTGGCAGAGCTTCGCAGGTTTCCAAGTGGTCGAGCAACGTCCGCACCGGGTCAAAATGCGACCTGCGCGAGCCCTCGCGGCTTGGTCAGCTCTACCCCCAACTGCAGAGCTTTTCGGAGAGCGCGCCGAAGGTCTCAAAAGTGCCAAGTCCTGACTCATGCACCGCACAAGAAAGCGGAAAGCTAAAGGCGGCAATTCTTACGGGCATTGTCTGTCTGGTGAAGACCTTCGCGCAATTCAGCTTCCACAGCTTCCTGCCAACTGCTCACCGCCGACTTCTGCAACAAGATCGGGCATTTGCGGAGTGCGCGAGCTGCGCATCGGCAGAAGAATGGCGGATCGTTACTGGCTCTGCGGTGGCGCCGGCGACGGGGACGCCGTGCCGAAAACCGGCACGTCGACATGACCGACACGCGACGATGGTTCACTGCTCACAGCAAAGATGAGGGCGGTGGCCGCCAATGCTACACAAAACAAAATTTTCACGATTGTTGAATGGCTCCATTCAGGAAGGCTATGGGCGGCTTTGGCCAACGGTACCTTGGAGGAACTGCGATGTGGCAAGAGCTGGATCAAGCGATCAGCGATTACCCCGCAATCCGCATGTGCCCATCGACCACTGGGCAATCGCGCGATCAACGAAGTCAGTCTGTGCGTCGCAGTCTGCTTCGGCAGCTCGGATAATTCAGCTGCCTCCCTCCAAGGATCAACATTCAGCCGCGCAAATGCTGAGAGGACGCTGAGCAGCATTTCATTTCTCTCCACACCAATCGGCGCGTAGAGAAAATCGTCGAACTCAGATCCAACGAAACAAACAGAAGCTGCTGGCGTCATCATGGTCACCGATCGTGTCACGTCGAACAAAAAAGAGAACCGACAATGCGCCGTCGACATCAGCAGTCAACGTAGAAGCGTTCGATGGCTATCGAGCCGACGGGTGCGGATGACAACTCCTCATCGCCCGGTTTGATTTCTCGAACTGGGCACAACGGTCGTTCATTCACAAGTCGCTACTTCGCGAGGGCGTGTGTCATCCGCGCTTCGATCGCCTTGCCGCAATCGCGCCTGAACGTGAACCCCATGTCAGTGCGGCCAGCGAGCGTCTTCAGATGGTCGCGCACAACGTCGTCGTAGTCGCTCGCACGCTTTGTCTTGAGCGCCGCGACCGCTGCCGGATCTGCGAGCACCGCGTCCGCACATACGGGGAGCAGCGCGGTCCACACTGCTGCATCAGCCTGCATCCTTGCGGTGCCGCCGCTGACCCAGCCGCCCCACGAGAAGCCCACTATCGCCAGCGCTATTGCGCCACCAGCCGCGCCCCACAGGGAGTAAGTCCATTTCTCTTGCATGTTTGACCTTCCTTAATTGCCGACGGAGTGTCCCGCGACTATGGGGGCACACTGCCGGTGTGTAGCCAAGGCTCGGAAAGTACCTATGTCGCACAGGCGACGAATTTGGAGGGGAGTTCAAGGGAATGGGATGCGGCCTACGGAGCGAGGGAAGTGGAGTCGGCCGTCTCCGCGCAGTTCATCAGATCTGCAATTTTGATCGTGGCAAAATTGGAAAAGGTGTCCGACACGGCGTAGGGCAGGATGATCTGGTCGCGGTGGCGCATGGCCCCGCAGGTGTAGACGACATTGGGGACGTAGCCTTCGCGCTCTGCGGGCTCGGGTCGAACCAGGGGCTCACGCGAGCGGGCGAGCACCTTTGAGGGGTCCTTCTTGTCGAGTAGCACCGCACCGATCGAATACTTGCGTACCGGGCCGACCCCGTGTGTCAGCAGCAGCCAGCAGTCGTCCAACTCGATCGGTGATCCGCAACTGCCGATCTGCACGAACTCCCAGGGATACTTGGGCTGGAGAATGGCCCGACCGCCGTCCCACGTGTAGAGATCGTCGGAATAGATGAGATAGAGGTTCTCGTTGTCCTGCCTTG
>VBAB01000835.1 GCA_005888525.1 Alphaproteobacteria bacterium | reverse complement strand
AGGAGCAGCTCGACAGCCTCCTCGAGGAGTTCAACATTACCCGGCTGAGGAAATCCCCTTCGCTGGCGCTCTCTGGCGGCGAGCGGCGCCGATGCGAGATCGCCCGCGCCCTTGCCAGCCGGCCCTCGTTCATGCTGCTCGACGAGCCCTTTGCGGGCATCGATCCGCTGGCCGTCGGCGACATCCAGCAACTGGTGCGCCAACTCACCGCACGCGGCATCGGCGTCCTGATCACCGACCACAACGTGCGCGAGACGCTGAGCCTGGTGGATCGCGCCTACATCATTTATGACGGCCAGGTGCTAACGCATGGTAACCCCCGGGAAATCATAGCTAATGAAGACGTACGGCGGGTCTACCTGGGCGATATGTTCGGTTAATGCGGCGTCCTTATAACTTGACCCCGTGACACGTCCTGGCGACGATCGGGGCAACCATGGCACTCGCGCCTAAATTGGAGCTCAGGCAAGGCCAGCAGCTGGTGATGACACCCCAGCTGCAGCAGGCGATTCGCTTGCTCCAGTTGTCCAACGTCGAGCTGTGCACGTTCGTCGAGGCCGAGGTCGAGCGCAATCCCCTGCTGGAGCGCGATGAGGTTGCCCCGGAGCCGAGCCCCGAGGCCCAATCGCAGCGCGCCGACAACGAGGGTGAGGGCGACAACGACTGGGTGGCTGGCGAAGGACCCTCCCCGCTCAATGTTGCGACCCGCGACGAAGGCGAGACCAGCGGTGCGCCCCAGCCCAATGGCGCCGCGCCCGAGGCCGGCGGATGGGCTTCGCTGCGGCCACGCACCAACAACGCGTTCGGCAGCGAGGACGCCAACCTGGAAGACTTCGTCGCGGCAGGGCTGTCGCTGGCGGACTATCTGACCGAGCAGCTGCACGTTGCCATTACGGATCCCGCCGAGCGGCTGATCGGCGCCCATCTCATCCATGCGGTGGACGAAGCCGGCTATCTTCGGGGCGACCTCGACGAGCTCGCCGACAAGCTCGGCGCGCCGGCCGGGCTCATCGACAAGGTCCTTGTCGTGCTGCAGGGTTTCGATCCACCCGGCGTCTTCGCCCGCGACCTGGCCGAGTGCCTGGCGCTGCAGCTCAAGGAGCAGAACTGCTACGACCCGCAGATCGCCCAACTGCTCGACAACCTGGCGCTGCTCGGCGGCCACAACCTCGCGGCGTTGAAGCGCGCCGTGGGGGTGGATGCCGAGGAGCTCGCCGACATGATCGCGGAGATCAAGCGGCTCAACCCCAAGCCGGGCTTGCGGTTCGGCACCATACAGATCCAGCCCGTGTTGCCCGACGTGACGGTGCGCCCGGCGCGCGACGGCAGCTGGATCGTCGAGCTGAACAACGACACGCTGCCGCGGGTGCTCGTCAATCGGAGCTACTATACGACCGTCAGCAAGAGCACGCGCTCCGAGCAGGATCGCGGCTACCTGCTCGACTGCCTGCAAAGCGCCAACTGGCTAGCCAAGAGCCTCGACCAGCGGGCCCGCACCATCCTGCGCGTGGCGGAGGAGATCGTGCGCCAGCAGGACGGCTTCCTGACCTACGGCATCGCCCACCTGAAGCCGCTCAACCTGAAGACAGTGGCGGATGCCATCTCGATGCACGAGTCCACGGTCAGCCGCGTCACCTCCAACAAGTATATGGCGACCCCGCGCGGGGTGTTCGAGCTCAAGTATTTCTTCACCTCCGCCATAGCGTCGTCGGACGGCGAGGAGGCGCACTCTTCCGAAGCGGTGCGCCACCGCATCCGGCTGCTCATCGATGCCGAGCCGGCGAGCGGGGTGCTCTCCGACGACAAGATCGTCGAGCAGCTGAAGCGCGACGGTATCGATATTGCGCGGCGCACCGTGGCCAAGTATCGCGAGGCGCTGCGCATCCCCTCCTCCGTACAACGTCGACGCGAGAAACAGATGGCAGCGCGCCTCGGTGCCAGTCTGTAGGGGCGGCAGCTCCCATGCGTTCGCAGCACGTGGGCCGGCGATCCAGGGGCGCCGCGTCGGCTCCCTCGGCGGTGGCTGCAAAACCTGCCCGACACCGTTTGACAGTGAATGGCTGCTGATCTACGGCCGCGGCCGCTCCGCCAAAAATGGCGAAACAGGACACCGGTCCGCGCGTTGGATAAGACGCCAGCAGGGAGCGCGGGCTGCAACGTATTTGCAGGGGATTATTGCGGTTCGGCCAGGAAGGGACGCGCAAGACGCCCCGCCAACGATGTATCGTCATGCGATATCCTGCGGGGATGTCCCACACGTCGGACGGCGATGACGTCCTCACGCCGGCCCATGGCCGCGCGCAGGCGGCCTTCGGCGCGGAGAGCGCAGGCACAAAGCGTGCAAGATAAAGGAATGCGCGAAATGCCCAGGAAGGCGTCGAGAGCGAGATCGTTCCTGATGGAAGCACTGGGGCTTCCATTAGGGAACGTGAATCTCGCTCTAAACCTTGGAAGTAGAGCAGGATTAACGCTTCAGCCTCGACGCTGCATTCAAGGCGATGTGATTCCATCTGAAGCGATCCTGCTCTAGGTGTCCGGAAGTGAGAGACAGACATGGACCTTGCTGATCTCATTGCGCCGGAGGCGGTGTATCCGTCCCTGAAGGCGAAGACCAAGAAGCAGGTGCTGCAGGAGCTCGCCCAAAAGGCTGCCGCGCTGACCAGGGTCGACGCGCGGGAAATCTTCGACACGCTGCTGCAGCGCGAGCACCTGGGGTCCACGGGCGTCGGCCGCGGCATTGCCATACCCCACGGGCGGCTGGCGACGCTGCCCAACATCGTCAGCGTATTTGCGCGGCTGGACGAACCGATCGATTTCGAAGCGCTCGACAACGAGCCGGTCGACCTGATCTTCCTCCTGCTGGCGCCTGAGCATGCCGGGGCCGACCATCTCAAGGCGCTGGCCCGCATCTCGCGGTTGCTGCGCGAGCCCTCCACGATCGAGAGGCTGAGGGCCTCCAGGGATCGCGCCGCGCTCTATTCGGTGCTCACCGAACCTGCGGTGCACGCCGCGTGAGGCGTAGGCCGGGTCGGCGCTTGTCGCTCGCCTCGACCTACAGCGGCAGCCCGACGTAGTTCTCGGCCAGCGTCATCTGCGCGGCCTTGGAGCTGGCGAGGTAGGCGAGCTCGGCCGCCTGGGCGCGACGCTCGAAAGCGCTTGCCTCCGGGAAACGGTGCGTCAGGCCCGTCATCCACCACGAAAAGCGCTGCGCCTTCCACACGCGCTGCAGGCAGCGTGCCGAATAGCCGTCCATCAAGTCTGTGTCGCCGCCACTGTAGTGGGCCACCAGCGCTGCCGCCAGGAACCGCACATCGGCCGCGGCGAGGTTGAGGCCCTTGGCGCCGGTGGGCGGTACGATGTGGGCGGCATCACCGGCCAGGAACAGGCGGCCGTAACGCATCGGCTCGGCCACGAACGAGCGCAGCGGCGCCACGCTCTTCTCGATCGACGGGCCGGTTTGCAGGGCCGCGGCGGCATCTGCGGGAATGCGCCGCTTCAATTCCGTCCAGAACCGCGCGTCCGGCCAATCCGCCACGTCCTCGTCCGCCGGCACCTGCAGATAGTAACGGCTGCGCGTCATCGAGCGCATGGTGCAGAGCGCAAAGCCGCGCTCGCTGTTGGCGTAGATCAACTCGTGATTGACGGGCCGTGTGTCCGACAGGATGCCAAGCCAGCCGAAAGGATAGACGCGCTCGTAGATGCGGATGACTTCTTGCGGTATGGCCTGCCGGCTCACGCCATGGAAGCCGTCGCAGCCGGCGATGAAGTCGCAAGCGATCTCGTGACTGCTGCCGCCCTTGTGATAGCGCAGGCGCGGTGCGTCGCCAGTGAGGCCGTGGAGGCTGACGTCCTCGGCTTCGTAGACCACGTTGGTGCCTGTTGCGGCATGCGCGTCCATCAGGTCCTTCTGGATCTCGGCCTGCCCGTAAATGGTGACGACCCGGCCCGTGAGCCCTTTGAGGTCGATGCGATGGCGGCCGCCGTCGAAGGCCAGCTCCACTCCTTCATGGATGAGACGCTCGCGCGCGAGGCGTTCGCCGACGCCGGCCTCGGCCAACAGGTCGACCGTGCCCTGCTCGAGCAGACCGGCGCGGACGCGGGCGCGCAGATACTCGGGCGTGCGACGCTCCAGTACGGCCGTTTCAATCCCGGCCAGTCCCAGCAGGCGCGCCAGCAGCAGGCCGGCAGGTCCGCCGCCGACGATTCCGACTTGTGTGCGCATGGGCAATACGCTCTACGCCAGGAGGTCGTTGAACTCGGGGTGCTTGGCCATGAACGCCTTGATGAACGAGCACCTGACGACCACCTTCAGTCCCTGCCGGCGCACATCCTCGAGCGCGCCCCGCGCCAGCGCCGTGCCGACGCCGCGGCCGCCGAGTTCCTTCGGCACCTCCGTGTGCACGAACGTGATGACGCCAGGCGCCAGGGTATAGACGGCAACGGCGAGATGGCCATCGACCTCGAGCTCGTAGCGGGTGCGGCCGGGATTGTTGCGGACGGTGGCGGGCATGGGCTCCACGGGCGGCTCCTTGTTCGCTCTGGAGTGGACTACAGGGTGCATGTTGTGACTGCAAGCCCTTGTCGCCTAGACGAAAATCGAGCTGCGCCAGCTGCTCGCGCAGTGTCTTAAA
>VBAB01000834.1 GCA_005888525.1 Alphaproteobacteria bacterium | reverse complement strand
CGGTGGTGCCCGCGTGGCAGTACATCGCCATCATGGCGAGCAGCATGAGCACGGAGCCCAGCAGCGTGTAGAGGAACAATTTGAAGCTGGCATAAACACGGCGCGCCCCGCCCGAGATGCCGATGATCAGGAACATCGGGATCAGGCCGCCCTCGAAGAAGAGATAGAAGAGGATGAGGTCGAGCGCGCAGAAGACGCCGATCATCAGCGTCTCGAGGACGAGAAAGGCGATCATGTACTCCTTCACGCGCTCATCGATCGCCTGCCAGCTCGCCAGGATGCACAGCGGCATGAGAAACGCGGTGAGCACCACGAACAGCACCGAGATGCCGTCGACGCCCATCTTGTAGCGGATGGAGCCGCCGAGCCAATCCATCTCCTCGACGAACTGGAAGCCCGGATTGCCCTGGTCGAAGTTGGCCCACAGGTAGACCGAGGCGCCCAGCGTGAAGAGCGTCATGTAGAACGCGATCCAGCGCGCGTTGCCCTTCGCCTCCTTGTTCAGCGCGGCAATGGCGAGCGCGCCGACCAGCGGAAAGAAGGTGATGAGCGACAGAAGCCCAAAGCCGGTGCTCGTCATCGCCAGCTCCCCGCGAACATGAAGGCGGTGACGATCAGCGCCACGCCGATCAGCATGGCGAAGGCGTAGTGATAGACGTAGCCGGTCTGCAGCTTGACGACGCGTCCGGTGGTCCACAGCACTCGATTGGCGATGCCGTCGGGCCCCAGCCCGTCGATGATCGTGCCGTCGCCGCGCTTCCACAGCAGACGGCCGATCCAGAACGCGGGGCGCACGAACAGCCAGTCGTAAAGCTCGTCGAAGTACCACTTGTTGAGAAGGAACAGGTAGATGGGGCGGAACGCGCGTGCGGTTATCGCCGGCAGCGACGGGGCGGCGATGTAGAAGAGATAG
The DNA here is from genome assembly GCA_005888525.1 of Alphaproteobacteria bacterium. Taxonomy (GTDB): domain Bacteria; phylum Pseudomonadota; class Alphaproteobacteria; order Rhizobiales; family Hyphomicrobiaceae; genus AWTP1-13. The sequence goes on along the minus strand of VBAB01000834.1, from coordinate 1,772 downwards.
GACAGGGCGAAGCCGCCGAGCATGGCGAGCGTCGGTGCCCAGCCGACCCAGTCCGGGACCTCGTGCAGCGTATGCAGGATGTGGTTGTGCGCGCCCTCGAACAGCGCCTTGCCCCAGAACTCCTTGTAGGCCTCGCCGATGAAGTAGTGCTGGAAGGCGAAACCGGCGACGACGGATCCCAGGGCCAAGGCAGCCAGCACGACCAGCATGACGAACGGGCTCTCGTGCGCGTGCTCGTAGGTGTGGCGGTCGGCGCGCGTCGTGCCGTGGAACGTCATGAAGATGAGCCGCCAGGAATAGAAGGCGGTCATGAACGCGGCGACGACCAGCAGCCAGAATGCGTAGTCGTTCGGCGTGTGCGCGGCGAAGGCGGCCTCGATGATGGCGTCCTTGGAGTGGAAGCCGGCAAAGCCGCCGAGGTGGGGAATGCCGACCCCCGTCAGCGACAGCGTGCCGATCAGCATGGTCACGTAGGTGAAGCGGATCTTGCGTGCCAACCCGCCCATCTTGCGCATGTCCTGCTCGTGATGCATGGCGTGGATCACGGAACCCGAACCCAGGAACAGCAGTGCCTTGAAGAAGGCGTGCGTGAAGAGGTGGAAGATGCCGGCCGCATAGGCGCCGACCCCGCAGGCGACGAACATGTAGCCGAGCTGCGAGCACGTCGAATAGGCGACCACGCGCTTGATGTCGTTCTGCACGAGCCCCACTGTGGCCGCGAAGAAGGCCGTGACGGCGCCGACCAGCGTCACGACCTGCAGCGCCACCGGCGCCAGCTCGAACAGCGGGGAGAGCCTCGCCACCATGAACACGCCCGCCGTCACCATGGTGGCGGCATGGATCAGCGCCGAGACCGGGGTGGGGCCCTCCATGGCGTCGGGCAGCCAGGTGTGGAGGAGGAACTGCGCCGACTTGCCCATGGCGCCCATGAACAGCAGCAGGCACAGCACGGTCAGCGTGTCCCACTGATGGCCCAGAAACTCCATGGGTTTGCCGGCCACGCCGGGCGCCGCCCGGAACACGGCGTCGAAGCCGATGGTGCCGAACACGGCGAAGATGCCGAAGATGCCGAGCGCGAAGCCGAAATCGCCCACCCGGTTGACGACGAAGGCCTTGATGGCGGCGGCATTGGCCTCGGGCTTCAGGTACCAGAAGCCGATCAGCAGGTAGGAGGCCAGCCCCACGCCCTCCCAGCCGAAGAACAGCTGCAGGAAGTTGTCGCTCGTGACCAGCGCCAGCATGGCGAAGGTGAACATGGAGAGATAGGCGAAGAAGCGCTGGCGGCTGTCGTCCTCGTGCATGTAGCCGATGGAGTAGAGGTGCACGAGCGCCGACACCGTGTTGACCACCACCAGCATGACCGCGGTCAGCGTGTCGATGCGCAGCGCCCAGGACACGTCGAGCTCGCCCGAGGTCACCCAGCGCAGGACGGGCACGCGCAGCGTCTCCCCGCCGATGCCCACCTGCCAGAAGGCGACCCAGGAGAGGACGGCGGCGGCGCCCACGAACGAGGTGGTGATGATCTCGCACGGCCGCGGCCCCAGCACGCGCCCGAGCAGGCCGGCAATGAGCGCGCCGATAGCCGGCAGGAAGACGATGGCCTTGTAGATCATAGCCGGTCTCCACCTGTCATCCCGGCCGGAGCGCGAAAGCGCGGAGAGCCGGGACCCAGGGCGTCAGGCGACACCGGTGCCTTGTGGCCCCTGGGTCCCGGATATTCGCTGGCGCGAATTCCGGGATGACAGGTGGTGCGCGTCCCCTTCATCTCAACC
>VBAB01000833.1 GCA_005888525.1 Alphaproteobacteria bacterium | reverse complement strand
ATTTGTGGGGTTTTCAGGCGCGCTGGAGTTTGGCGAGCGGCTCGGGAGTGATGGTGCTGCGCGCGGTGTAGCGGGGTCACTCACCGGCGCCGCTGCACAGGTCAGTTCCTTTGTTCGATCTGGCGGCCGTTCCTTCGTCCCGACCTTGCGATCGCGTTCAGCCGGCGCGCGCAGACGCCGTCAAGGTCGGCCGTCGCGATGAGCGTCCGGCATCCTCCAGCGTTTCCAGGCCGCACCTTGACGGCGGCGAGCACGGCGGCATGCTCGGGGCAAGTCGTGGCCGATCAACCGCGGTTCTTGAAGCGCCAGCTCTCGTTGCCGGTCTCGATGATGTCGCAGTGGTGCGTGAGCCGGTCCAGCAGCGCCGTCGTCATCTTGGCATCGATGAACACGCTCGGCCATTCGCCGAAGGCTAGGTTGGTCGTGACGATGATGGAGGTGCGCTCATAGAGCCGGCTGATCAGGTGGAACAGCAGCTGGCCGCCAGATTGCGCAAACGGCAGATAGCCGAGCTCGTCGATGACGACCAGGTCGATGCGCGTCAACTTCTCGGCGAGACGACCGCCACGACCCGCCTTGGTCTCGGCCTCGAGCTGGTTGACCAGATCCACCGCATTGAAGTAGCGCGCCTTCCGTCCCAGCCTGATGCAGCTCCTCGTGATGCCGATGGCGATGTGGCTCTTGCCGGTGCCAGTCCCACCCACCGCGACCACGTTGCGCTGCTGGGAGAGGAAGTTGCCACCGGCCAGGTCGCGCACCAGCTGCTCGTTGATCGGCGTACCCTTGAAGACGAAGTCGGCGAGCTCCTTGGCGAGCGGCAACTTGGCAACCCCCATTTGGTAGCGGATCGAGCGCGCCTGCTTCTCGGCAATCTCGGCCTTGAGCAGGGCGGCAATGATCTGGTCGACGCTGTGCTTGCGCTTGATGCCGGCGGTGACGATCTCGTCATAGGCGGCCCGCATGCCGGAGAGCTGCAGGGCCGCCATCATCTGCAGGATCTCAGAGCGATCCATGGTCCACCCCCATCACGCCCGCACAGGCGGCGGGGAGATTGGGCGGTGGTCGCAACCCATCGTAGCGAGCGCAATCGGCGCGAGGCTGAACCTGCAGTTGCAATCGCTCCGGTGTGGCAATGGGCGAGGCCGGAGCAGGATCGCTGCGCCGCGCCAGGATGTTCAGGATCACATCGGCACTGCATGCGCCTGAGCCAAGCGCCTCAGCGCATGCCCCTTCTACAGCGCCCAGCCCATCCGACTCCACTGACGTGAGGATGGCGACCATCTGTCGGCCGCCGTCCTTCATTGACCTGAGCTTGCGTTGCACGCGTCCCAGCGCTCCAGGCAGGTCCATGAACGGTGCGCCGTTGCGCAAGGCGCCGGGCTTCTTCGTAAGCACGTCAAGGTAATGGCAGGCATTGTACTCGACGTGGTCGCGCGCGAACGAGCGCGGATGCTCTCCGACGACTGTCCCGTTGTGCTTGATGACGATGCGATCGGCATAGGCGAAGACGTCGACCGTGCGGCCAACTACCGTCGACATCACCGAGTACTTGTTGTTGTCGAACCGAACCAGGCAGAGCTTCGACACCGACGCCGCTGTCGATCGGTAGGCATCAAAAGGGCCCCGGTACGGGATCAGCTGCTCACGCTCGCGCTCGAACACTTCGAAGATCGTCTTGTCCGGGAACTCGGGGTGCGGCTGCTTCTTGGCGTGCGCCACGCACTGATCCATCAGCCATGCGTTGAGGTCCTCGAACGACTGGTAGCGCGGCCGTGGCACGAACAGATCCTTGCGCAGGTTCTTCACCTGGTTCTCGATCTGCCCCTTCTCCCAGGCCGCTCCCGGCGTGCACGGCGTCGGCTCCACCAGATAGTGGCTCATCATCTGCAGGAAGCGCCGGTTGAACAGCCGCTCCTTGCCCACGAAGATTGCGTCGACCGCCGTCTTCATGTTGTCGTAGATGCCGCGCTCGCACGCACCTCGGTAGAACGCGAACGCCTTGTCGTGCGCGTCAAACAACATCTCCTGAGCTTCACGCGGGTACGCCCGGATGAACGGCATGCGGCTGTGACAGAGCCGCATCTGCGCAACCTTCACCTCCGTCGTCACCCCATCCAGGATGACGATCTCGTGGCTCCAGTCGAACTGGTAGGCCTCGCCAGGCGCATAGATTTGCGGCACAAACGCTGCTGCGCTCTCCGCCGCATGCTCCTGGCGCCAACGTTGCGCATAGCGACGCACCGCGTCGTAGCCACCCGCGTAACCAACCTCCTTGAGCTGCTCGGTCAGCCGTTTCGTCGTCAGCCGCTCGCGCTTGCGCTTGGCCATGTTCGCCTCGAGCAGCTTGTCGA
>VBAB01000832.1 GCA_005888525.1 Alphaproteobacteria bacterium | reverse complement strand
TCGGCCATCATCGGCGCGCGCAGCTCGAACACGCGCGAGGTGCCGGCGCCGGAGCCCACCACCTCCACCACCCGGTGCGGATCGAGGCCGGCCTTCATAGCCAGCACCATGGCCTCGGCGGCGGCGACGTTGTGAATCGCCACCAGGTGATTGGCGACGAACTTCATCTTGCTGCCGTTGCCGTAGGCGCCGAGGTCGTAGACCTTGCGCGCGAAGCCGAGGAATGCCGGCTCCAGCCGCGCAATCGCGGCCGTATCGCCGCTGGCGTAGACGACGATGTCCTTCCCCTTGGCCTGCGCGCCGGTGCCCGAGATCGGGCAATCCAGGGCCGTGTGGCCCGCTTCGCTCAAAATTCGCTGCACCTCACCCTTGTCGCCCAGCGCCAGCGTGCTGGTCTCGATGACGGTGCGGCCTTTCCCCTTCGCTCGGGCGATTGTCCGCGCCGTCTCGAGCACGGCCTTCGGCGTCGGCAGGCTGGTGATGATGTCGCTCGCCGCCTCGGCTATGGCCGCCGCCCCGTCGGCGATCTCGATGCCCGCCGCCCGCGCCTCCTCGCACCGGGCAGGCTCGACATCGCAGCCGATAACCCGCCAATCCGCGGCGACCAAGTTCCTCGCAAACGCCCCGCCCATGATGCCGAGGCCGATGACGCCGATTGTCTTGCTCATGCCGTTGCCTTCGTTGCAGCGAATGCGAAAATCGCAATCCAGGGGCGCTCAGGCCGTCAGCTTACGTCGATTGCAAGCGCCGCCCAAGGCGGTTATGCAGCGGATCGGAAGCAGCCGAGCCCGATCGCGTCGGCTGGCAAAGCAAGATCGATGCGCTCATGAGCCCAGCAGCCGTCCCCGCCGTCCCTCGGCGCCGCAACGTGGCGGTGCTGACGCTGGCGCAGGCGCTGTTCATGTCGGTCCAGGGGATGGCCATCGCCACGACGCCGCTTGCGGGCTACATGCTGCTCGGCGTCGACGAGAAGTGGCTCGCCACATTGCCGATTTTCCTCGCCCATCTCGGCATCATGGGCACCACCATCCCTGCCTCGCTGCTGATGGCGGCCATCGGCCGGCGGGCCGGGTTCACGCTCGGCGCCCTGCTGGGCGTTGCCTTCGGCGCCGTCGGCTGCCTCGCGCTCTATCGGCAAAGCTTCCCGCTGCTGTGCCTGGCGGCACTGCTGCAGGGCATGCAGGCTGGGTTCTTCTGGTATTTCCGCCTCGCCGCGGCCGACTCGACGGAGCCCGCCTTCCGCGCCAAGGCCATATCGCTGGTCATGGCCGGGGGCGTGGCCGCTGGCTTCATCGGCCCCCAGGTCGCCAAATGGGCGGTCGACTGGCTGGCGCCCGTGATGTTCGCGGGCGTCTACGTGGGCATGGCTGGCTTCTCGATCGCCGTTCTGCTGCTCGTGCAGCTCCTTGATATCCCGAGGCTGAGCGCAGCCGAGCGCGCCGCCGGCGGCCGGCCGCTGCCGGCGATCCTGCGCCAGCCGGCCTATCGCGTGGCGCTGGCCTCCTCGGTGTTCGGCTACGCGGTGATGACGCTGACCATGTCGGCCACGCCGCTCGCCATGCAGGCCTGCGGCTTTACGTTCCTCGACAGCGCCAGCGTGATCCAGATGCACATCATCGGCATGTTCCTGCCGTCGTTCTTCACCGGCCATCTCATTGCGCGCTTCGGCGTGCTCACCATCATCGCAACAGGCGGCGTGATCGAGTTCGCCGGAGTGACCGCCAACCTGGCCGGGATCGAATTTGCCAACTTCGCGGTCGCCAACGTCCTGGTCGGGCTCGGCTGGAACTTCGCCTACGTCGGCGGGTCGACCTTGCTCACCACGACCTATGCGCCGGCCGAGCGGGCCAAGGTGCAGGCCAGCCATGACTTCACGGTCTATACGGCCACCGCCACTTCGGCGGCGCTTTCGGGCGTGCTGCAGGCGAAGGCCGGATGGATCGTCATCAACCTCGCGGCGGTACCGCTGATGGCTGTGGTGGTGGGCGCAGCGCTGTGGCTGATGGCGCATCAACGGCGCGTGGCCGTCGCGCCCGCCGAGTAGAATTTAGGAGAATCCACGGGCGTTGCGCACATGGGCGATCGCTACGACAGAAACCGGAAGAAGGGGCTGCATCCCGCCCTGAGGGGTCTGAAACCGCCTTCGGAGATCATCGCCTGGGGGTTGTCGGCCCGCATCGGCCACAACCAGGGCCCGCCGCTGGAGGAGCCGGTCGCCGACGCTTTCGTGCGCTGGCGTTGGCGCAAGGCCCACAAGGAAGCCTGGAAGAACCCGCCGCTGTCGATCCTCAAGCTGCGGGTCGCACGCGCCGAGGCCGCCGGCGTGAGCTACCGCGAATACATGCTCGAGCTGCTCGACACCGGCCGCCATCTGCAGGCCGCCGACGT
>VBAB01000822.1 GCA_005888525.1 Alphaproteobacteria bacterium | reverse complement strand
CACTTGGCGAGCGGCACGCCGGAGGCCTCCGCGGCAGCGGCCAGCGACGCCTCGCCGGCCTGCGTGGCCACCCACACCTCGCACTTGTCCGCCGTCACTTTCGCCGTGCAGTTCATCGGCTCCATGCACGCGTGGTTCTGGAAGGGGGCGTAGTAGACCGCCTCGAGCTTCTTGGCGGCGCCGGCGATCGCCTGCGGGGCGTCGCCGGCCTTGTTGCCGACGAAAATGCCGTCCGTGACCTCCAGCCCCTCCTTGAGGAAAGCCATGATGGTCTCGCTCGAGACCTTGTCGTTGGGGCCTTCCTCCCAGGCAATGTTCAAGGCTTTGAGCGCCTTGTCGGCCTGCCACCACGTGTCGGCGACGACAGCGACTGCGGTATCCCCGACCTTCATGACGTGGCGGACCCCGGGCATCGCCTTGGCCTTGGCCTCGTCGTAGCTTTTGACCTTGGCGCCGAACACGGGCGCCTCCATGATCGAGGCGTTGAGCATGCCGGGCAACTTGATGTCGATGGCGTAGACCTGCTTGCCCGTGAGCTTATCGACGGTGTCGAGGCGCTTCATGCGCTTGCCGGCGATCTTCCAGTCTTTCGGGTCCTTGAGCTTGATGTCCTTGGGATCGGGCGGCGGCAGCTTGGCCGCAGCGGCTGCTACCTTGCCGTAGGTGATCGTGCGGTTCGACTGGGCGTGGGTGATGACGCTGTTGGCGACCGTCAGCTCGGCCACCGGCACCTTCCACTGGTCGGCGGCGGCCTGCAGCAGCATCATGCGTGCGGCCGCGCCGCCCTTGCGCACGTAGTCGTGCGAGTTGCGAATGCCGCGGCTGCCGCCGGTCCCCATGTCGCCCCAGACGCGGTTGCGCGCCAGGTTCTGGCCGGGCGTGGGATATTCGGTCTTGACCTTCTTCCAGTCGCACTCGAGCTCTTCCGCCACCAGCTGGGCGAGGCCCGTCAGCGTGCCCTGGCCCATCTCGGAGCGGGCAATCCGGATGATGACATCGTCGTTGGGCTTGATGAAGACCCAGGCGCCGACCTCGTTGCCTTCGGTGCCGAGCTGAGCCAGCGCGTCGCTCAGTCCGGGCACGTGGAAGCCCAGGGCAAGCCCGCCACCGGCGGCCGTGCTGGAGATCAGGAAATTGCGGCGAGAGACGTTTTTGCGAGCTGCTGCTGTTGCTGTCGTCATGACGCGTCTCCTCAGGCTTTGTTGCCGTTGATGGACGCGGCGCTGGTGTTGCCGGCGGCCTGATGGATCGCTGCACGAATATCGCCGCATCGATGTCGGCGTCCGTGGGCTTGGGCTTTTTCTTCAGGAGCGCCGTGGCGGCCATGATCTGGCCGGCCTGGCAGTAGCCGCATTGCGGCACGTCGAGCGCCAGCCACGCCTTCTGCACGGGATGGTCACCGTTGCGCGAGAGGCCCTCGATGGTGACGATCTTGTCGCCCGGCTTCACGTCCTTGACCAGGATGGCGCAGGAGCGTTGCACTTCGCCGTTGATGTGAACGGAACAGGCGCCGCATTGGGCAATGCCGCACCCGTACTTGGTGCCGGTGAGCCCGGCCTGCTCGCGCAGGGCCCAGAGGAGAGGTGTATCGCCGTCGACCTTCAGATCGACGGACTTGCCGTTCACGTTGAGCTTGGCCACGTTCTCTTTCCTCCGTTCAAGTGCACAATTCAGGGCGGGTGCAAGCGTATTGTTCTTGTTATCCGCCTTCAGACTAGGACAACGTCAGAGGTTGCGAAAGCGATTGCCGTTCACGTTTGCGCGCGCGGGTTTGAGCGGCGCTCAACGTGTCGGCGCCGGCGGTGGGATTTGCTTCGGCGGCTTGGCGAACAGGCCGACGGCGATAGCACGTGCCACATACTGGGCCATGCAATTGTAGCCGGACTCGGTCAGACCGAAATCGCGCGGCTCGGGCCGCCCGCTCTCGCGCATGGATCGTGCCAGCACTTCCATCGCCTCATAGCGGGTGATGCGCAGCACGTTCTCGGCCGTGGTGATGCGCTGCAGGCTGGTGCGGATCGCCTGGTAGTGCTCGTCCTTGGCCAGCTGCTTCATGTAGTGCAGCCCGATCAGGATCACGTCCACATTGTGCTCCTTGAGCCAGCGGACCGTGTTGGCGACCGAGCGCTCGAAGGCGTCGACCGGAACCTGCGCGAAAGCGTCGTTGGTGCCGACCTGCCAGAGCACCAGGTCGGGTTGATTGAGCGCCACCTCGAGTTTCATGCGCTCGCCGGCAGCGTCCGCCAGCTCGCCGGAAAAACCGCGATTGATGATCTCGACGTCGAGACCCTTGATGTTGCGCTCGAGGATCTGCTCCAGCAGCGGCGGATTTCCGTCACGTCCCACGCCGAGCATCGCCGCGGAGGAGGCGCCAATGGCGAGGATCTTGACCTGCTTGCGCTTCTCCAGCGCCAGCGCGCTGTTGGGGAGCGGCGTTGCGCCGACGCTGGTCTCGCCGCATTCTTTCGCCACCGCGGGCGGCTCGGGCGTGATGTCGGGCGTCCCGGGCGTGCCCTGCGCCCACGCGCTTTGCCACAAAGCCGCCGTCAGGCCGAGCGCGAGGACGCCTACCTTGCCGATAATCGGGCGACTGCTTGCTGACGATCCCGCCATTCGGACACCCATGCGGTGAGCCATAGCAGACCCATGCCGCTGACTACGACTATCGTATCAACTAGAAGCGAGCCAGTGTAGAGATAACGGACGATTTGCCCAATCAAGCTCAACAGCGACGCAACGCAGAAGACGTTGAGCGAATTGCGACCTAGGCTCGAGAGGAATTCCGTGAGCCAGGGCACCCACGGCGCGAAATAGGGATAAGCGGCGGAAAACACCGCCGCAAGCGCCAGAAACTGAATGAGGCGCATCGGCGTCAGGAAGCTCTTTCCGTTCAGGAAAAGGAGCTTGGGCTCCGGCAACCGTGTCGGGTCCGGAAACCAGTTGAACCAAACGAGAATGGCCGTGACCAGCACGATCGGCAAGGCGACGAGCCGGATGGTCCGCATGTTGCGGCGCACAATCGCTCCCAGCCCTTCGTCGCGCGACAAGGCAAAGCCGAGCACGAAGATTGCCTGCCAGGTGTAGGGATTGAAGAACCATTGGCCGGGAACGGGCCAGGTCGGCGCCGTGAACGGCACGATCAGCGACGCGAGATAGAGAGCCAGCGACAGGGGCACCAGCAGCGGCCTGGCGAACCTGTCGATGAGCGCGATGGCCGGCGCCGCCAGCATGAGGACGACGTAGAGCGGCAGGATGTCGAAATAGCCCAGCTGATGCGTGA
>VBAB01000220.1 GCA_005888525.1 Alphaproteobacteria bacterium | reverse complement strand
CGGCAGGATCGTTCGGATCGGCGCCGGCAGAGCGGAAGGCCACGAGATTGCGGATGACGTTGCCCTGCACCACCGCAAGGCGGCCGCCCTCGTTGAAGTTGGTCACGGCCACTCCGACAGCCGCGCCGTCGACCACGTTGTTGGCGATCATCGCGCCCTCGAAGCCGAACTCGGCATAGAGCGCGACCTCGCCCAGGCCCGTGCAGGTATTGCCCAGGATCTGCAGGTTCGACGCAGCGTTGCCGCGCACGGCCGAGAACGCCGCACCCTTGATGCGGTTGCCGCGCACCATGACGTTGCCGGCGCGAAAGACGTTGATGGCGTTGCCGTTCTGGCCGGAGCCGCCGCCGCGCGCGGCGATGTCCTCGATGCGGTTGTCGACCACCAGCGTGCCGTCGTCGCCGCGTTCGGACCGCCACACCAGGATGCCGTTGTTGCCGGCGCCGCGCACGGTGTTGCCGGCGAGCCTGAGGCCGCGCGCATCGAGCGAGAAGACGCCCGCGTCCTCCGCCCCGGTCACGGTCGAGCCGGTCATCTCGCCCGCGCATGCCTCCAGCACGACACCGTGGCGGCCTGACGCGACGATCTCGCAATCGGTAATGCGCACCCCATGGGCGTGTACGAGGTGCACGAGGCCGCACCCCTCGGCGAGCGCCATGCCGGCTCCGTCGAGCGTGAGTCCCGTGAGAGACAATGCGTCCGCGCGGGTGGCCGAGATGAGCGAGGGGCCGCGGGTGAGCATGAGGCGGGTGGCGCCGCGCACGCCGATGAGTTGCGCCCCCGCCGGCAGCTTCAGGTCGCCTGCACGATAGACGCCGGGGCCGAGCGCGAGCGGTACGCGCGCGGCCGCCGCCTGGTCGATGGCGCCCTGCAGGGCGCGCGACTGATCGTCGGGGCTGCCGGCGTGCACGCCCAGATGGCTCGCGTCGATGCCGAACGACGAGCGCGGAGCCGCGGCGGCGCGCCCGGAGGCGAACGGATTGGCGGCGACAGCCGCTCCGGCGGCCGAGAAAGCGAGCAGGTGGCGACGGGTGAAGGCCACGCGTGAGGTTCCTTTGTCGGAACCCCTTCAAGTTCTGGGCCGCTCGGACTGTGCCGTAATGGGTCGGCGCCCGCCGCCCCCACTGCATCGCCGGGCGTTGCGAGGCGCCTACTCCGCCGCCACGGCGTGTCCGTTGCCCCCGGCGCTGGCCGCCTGCTGCTGCGCCGGCTTGCCGACGACGCCGAGCCGCTCGACGGCAGCCTGCAGGATCTGGGCGAGCAACTCCGAATAGCGCATGCCCTGGAAGCCGGCCATGATGTTCATCTTGCCGTCCCAGCACCAGCCCGGGTTGGGATTGACCTCGAGCAACTTGATCTCACCCTTGGCGTCGGCGCGGAAGTCGAAGCGCGCATAGTCGCGGCACGCGAGCCGCTCGAACAGTCGTGAGGAATGGTCGATCAGCTGCTGCTGCATCTGATCGGCCAGCGTCGCCTCGCGATACCTGATCTGCGTCCAGTAGGCGCTGTCTGGCTCCCACTTGGATTCGTAGCCCAGGATCTTCGGCAGACTCTCATCGAGCTTCGAGTAGTCGACCTCGAGGATCGCCAACGCCCGCAAGCCTTGGTCCGGATTGCCGATGAGCTGCACCGAGTATTCGGCGCCGGTCAGGAACTCCTGCACCAGCACCCCGCGCCGCGGGAAATCCTGGCGCAGCCGGTCGAGCGAATCGAGCAGCGCCTTTTCATTGTAGACCACGGAGTCTTTGGTGATGCCCTGGCTGCTGTCACCGTGATTGGGCTTGAGGAGCGCCGGGAACACGGACGGCAGCGTCGCGCCCTGGTCGCCGGGGCGCACGTAGCTTTCGAGCGGCACCGGCACGTCGAGCCCTTGTGCCACGGCGCGCACCAGCCCCTTGTCGTAGCAGGCGGCAAGCGCTGCCGGTCCGGCGCCGGTATAGCCGATGCCCGCCACCTCGAGCAGCGCCGGCACGTGCAGCTCCTTGAAGGGATCGTTGTTCCAGCCCTCGTCGCACAGGTTGAACACGAGGTCGGTCGTCAGCTCGGAGAGATCCCGCTCCAGCGTGCCGTGATTGTTGAGGTAGTGGAACTTGAACGCCGGCAGCTCCGAGAGGGCGTCGCGCAACCGGCGCACGGTCTCCAGATCCTCCGGGTTGAAGGCGCCGCCGCGCTTGACCTGGTCGGGCAGCCGCGGGTCACCCATGATTACAGTGACGTCGATGGCCTGCAGCTTGCCTCTGCCCTTGCGTACCGGCAGTTGGGGGGCGTCGGCGGTCAAGAGGATACGCCGCGCCATCATGCCGAGGTCCTGGTCACGATCCGACAGCGGCTCGGCGTGGCCGTGATGGCGAACGTTGCGGAAGCCGGTCTTATCCAGGAGCTTGCTGATGCTTTCGCGCGTATACAGCCGCTCGGCGTAGAACTGGTCGGCGATCACGCCCATCTCGTCGTGCACGATCACCTCGCGCGAGATCAGCCGCTCGCCGTCCTGGCTGATCGAGCGCTCGCGGCAGACGAAGTGATGCTCGTCGATCCATTCCCACGAGCGCTTGTCGAAGTTCTCGTGCATATGGCCGCCGTCGGTGATGTCGAGCACCAGCTGGCCGCTGGGGCGCAGGATCTTGCCGACCGCAGTGAGGACCTTCTCGTCGTCCTGCTTGTTTGAGAAGTAGCCGAACGAGTTGCCCATGATGGCAACGCAGTCCGTGCTGTTCTCGGCCAGCCGCGGATTGCGCGCATCGCCTTCCTTGAAGACGACCTGCAGCCCCTCGCCCTGCGCCCGCTTCTTGGCGAGCCGCACCAGGTAGCGCGACCGGTCCAGGCCCATGACATGCCTGAACCCGCGCCTGGCAAGCTCCAGGCAGTGCCGGCCCTGGCCGCAGCACAGGTCGAGAATGTGGCTATGCTGCTGCACCTTGGCAGCCGAAACGATGAAATCGACCTCGCGACGCGTGTTCTCGAGGTTCTCGACGACATCGCCGTCGGTTTTCACATAGAGGGCATTGAAGAGCTTTCGCCACCACTCTTCTGGAAGGTGCGCCTCGAGGTCCGCAACTGGACCGAGACACGAACGCGTCGCCAATCGTCTTGGGCGCCTGGCCCGTGAAGGCATTACCATGGTGGACGGCTGTCCTCCTCGCTACCGCCGCGGCAGCCGCGGGAGAGCACCGCTCCTCCCTCCTGGCGCCGAACCCTCGGTCGGTCGACACGAGACCCCTGTGGCCTCAACAAACCGCGATCCTTAGTCTGTCGATTTTCCCTGTCAAACTTTTATCTGTGGACGATGAAGGCTTTGTGCAAGCTCCAAAGTCGTCAGGCGCCTCACCGCCACACTTATTCTCTCCTCCGGAGCACGGCGATGAAGAAGCCGTCGGTGCCGTGGCGCGCCGGCGTCAGCAGGAGCGTCGCGTCGCTGCCGTCGGCCGAGGTGGGCGGCTCTCCGCCAACCCCTGCTCGCCACGAATCGCGCCACGGTAACGTCTCGAACCCCGAATGGTTCGCGAGGAATGAGGCGATCTGGTCGCCATTCTCCTGCGGCAGCACCGAGCAGGTGGCGTAGACGAGCCGGCCCCCGGGCTTCACCAGCGCCGCAGCGCTTGCCAACAGCGTTGCCTGCTCCTGCTCGCGCTGGGTCAGGTTGGCGGGCTTCAGTCGCCATTTGGCGTCGGGCCGCCTGCGCCAGGCACCCGTACCGGAACAGGGGGCATCGACGAATACCAGGTCGAATCGGGCCCCGAGAGCCGTAAGCGCCGCGGTATCCCCGGCCTGCAGCACCTGCGCATTGCGCACGCCAGCCCGCTTCAGCCTCTCGAAAATGGGGCGCAGCCGCAGTGAGTCGCCGTCATAGGCGTAGATCTGGCCGGTGTTGCGCATGGCCGCCGCGAAAGCCAGCGTCTTGCCGCCGGCGCCTGCACAGATATCGAGCACCTGCTCGCGCGGAGCCGCGACTGCCATCAGCGCGGCGATCTGCGAGCCCTCGTCTTGTACTTCATACCAGCCGCGCCCATGCCCGATCTCGGCCTCGACGTTGGGCTGGCGGCCGGGTCCATCCGGCGCCGGCAGCCGCACCCCGACCGGCGACAGTGGCGCGGGTATCGCGCCGAAACGCGCCAGGGCCTTCAGGACCTTCTCGCGATCAGCCTTCAGCGTGTTGACGCGCAGGTCGACCGGGGCGCGACGGGCGAGCGCCGCACCCTCCTCGGCGGCAGCCTCGCCGAAGGTCCTGGCGAGCGATGACTCCAGCCAATCGGGATAGTCTCCGCGCACCGAGGGCGGCGCATCGGCTGGCACCTGGCGCGACAGGGCTGCCTGCTCGGACTCGCTCATCGGCTCCGCCGCATGCGGCGATCCATCGGCATTGGCTGCCACTGCTGCGGCGGATAGTCCCAGTGTTCGCGGGGCGGCGGCGAGCACGATCGCTCGAGGCGTGTCGGTGCCCATCTGCGCGGCGAGCGAGCGCCGCCGGCGCAAGCCGTCGTAGACCAGGTTGCCGATTGTCGCTCGGTCACCCGAGCCGGCAAACCGGTGGCTCTTCCCCCAGTCGGCGAGCGTGGCCGCAACCGGGCGGTGTTTCTCGAGGACCTCCTCGAGCACCTCGATGGCGGCCTTGATGTGGGCACCCGGCCGCATGCTGCCTCAGGCCAACCCGGCCGCCGCCACGTGCAGGACCAGCTTGATCCACATGATCGCCAAAATCAGGAAGCCCAGCGCGTAGGCCGGCGTGCGCCACCTGACCCTGTTTGGTCCGACATGGATCGCGGAGTGGATCACCCGGGTGAGGACGAACAACCATGCCAGCACGATCATGGGCAGGTCGGCGCCTTTGGTGAGCAGCGCGAACGCCACCACGGCATAGAACAGCACCGGCAGCTCGAACTGGTTACGGAAATTGGCGGCGCGCTTGGTTGCGTCGTCGGGCCAGACGGCCCGGCCCAAGGCGAGGTCCGGGTTGCCGCGCTGGCGGTCCATGGTGCGGACGGCGCGCGCTCGAGCTACCGCCAGCGACGCCAGAACGGCGAGCGTGAGGAACACCTGCACGAACACGGGATAGAGGATGGCGACCTGGCTCATGCGCTCATCGGCCCGGTCGCCCGGACCCCCCTTTCTCTGCGGCAGGATCAGCCGTTGCGTTGATAGTTCGGCGCCTCGCGCGTGATGCCGACGCCATGCGGGTGGTTTTCAGCCACCGCGGCGGCCGTCACGCGCAGGAAGCGGGCGCGTTCCCTCAGAGCCTGGAGGTTGGCGGCCCCGACGTAGCCCATGCCGGCCCGCAGTCCGCCGACCAGCTGGTGCAGCACGCCGTCGACCGGGCCCTTGTAGGGCACTTGTCCCTCGATGCCTTCCGGCACGAGCTTCAGGGTGTCCTTCACCTCCTGCTGGAAGTAGCGGTCGGCGCTGCCGCGCGCCATGGCCCCTACCGATCCCATGCCGCGGTAGGCCTTGTAAGTGCGGCCCTGGTAGAGGTAGGTCTCACCAGGAGCCTCGTCGGTGCCGGCGAGCAGCGCGCCGATCATGACGCAGTCGGCTCCGGCGGCCAGCGCCTTCACCAAGTCGCCGGAGTACTTGATGCCGCCGTCGGCAATGACCGGCACGTCCTGCTTCCTTGCCACCTCGACAGCATCGAGGATGGCGGTGAGCTGCGGCACCCCGACGCCCGCGACGATGCGGGTGGTGCAGATGGAGCCGGGACCGATGCCGACCTTGACCGCATCCGCCCCGGCGTCGATCAGCGCCTTGGTGCCGTCGGCGGTGGCGACGTTGCCGGCGATCACCTGCACGCGGTTGGATTGCTTCTTGATGCGCGTCACGGCTTCCAGCACGCGGCTCGAATGGCCGTGCGCGGTGTCGACCACCACTAGGTCGACGCCGGCCCCGATCAGAGCTTCGGTGCGAATGAAGCCGTCCTCGCCCACGCTCGTCGCCGCCGCGACCCGCAGCCGGCCGTGCTCGTCCTTGGATGCGTTGGGGTATTTCTGGGCCTTCTCGATGTCCTTGACCGTGACCAGGCCGATGCAGCGGAAGGCCTCGTCCACCACCAGCAGCTTCTCGATCCTGTGCTGATGCAGCAGCCGCTGTGCGTCTTCGCGGTTCACCCCCTCCTTCACCGTGACGAGCTTCTTCGTCATCAGCTCGGCGACAGGCGTCCGCGTGTTGGTGGCGAAGCGCACGTCGCGATTGGTGAGGATGCCGACGAGCTTGCCTTTCTTGCCCGGCTCCACCACGGGGATGCCGGAGATATGGTGCTCGTCCATCAGCCGCAGCGCATCGGCGAGCGTGGCGTTGGGGTGGATCGTGACGGGGTTGACCACCATGCCGGCGACGTAGCGCTTCACCACCGCCACCTGCTCGGCCTGGGCCTCAGGCGTCATGTTGCGGTGGATGACGCCGATGCCGCCGGCCTGCGCCATGGCGATGGCGAGCCGGCTCTCGGTCACAGTGTCCATGGCCGAGGAGATGACCGGGATCTTGACCGCGATCTCCCGCGTCACGCGCGAGGCCACGTCGACCTCGGCGGGCAGCACGTCGGAGGGGCGGGGCGCCAGCAGCACATCGTCGAAGGTCAGCGCCACGCTGGTCTCGTCCAGGATCGGCCGTTGCGCCATGTTTCATCTCCCGCGTCGCTCGGATGGCCGAAATCAGGCGCGCCCGGGCCTCTTGCCCTGGCACGCGGCTTCTCAGCCGCCCGTGTGATGGAATCGCTCCAAGGCGCTTCTTAGCACCGCCTGCGAATCGGGGGAAGGGAGGTCAGCCACGCGCAAACAACCTTGCTTCGTAAGACGCCAGCGTGGCCCGATCACCCATCAGCAGGGAGCCCGTCCACCGGGCGGAGGATGTCTGGCTACGCGTAGGTTGGGTCGAGCGTTAGCGATGACCCAACGCGATGCGCA
>VBAB01000821.1 GCA_005888525.1 Alphaproteobacteria bacterium | reverse complement strand
TGTCTTGGCCCATTGGTCGGCCCAGGCGTTGAGCGGCAGGAACGTCGCCAGCAGCTCCCTGCCCTGCGGCGAGAGCGCGTAGCCGTCGGCGGTGTGGTCCACGAGACGGGCCTCGCGCAGCTCCTTGAGGCGCGCGTTGAGCACGCTGGGGTTGGTTGCGGCCGCCTCCTGCAGGGCGCGGAAGGTGAGGGGCTTCTCGCGCAGCTCCCACAGGATGCGCAAGGTCATGCGCCGGCCCAGCAGGTCGAGCAGCGCCATGATGGGGCGTCCGGTGGCCGAGCCGCGCACGCGCCGGCCGGGTTTGGGGAGGGTCATGTTGCTATCATTTCCGTAGCGGCGACCAGGGGCTCATGCTATGGAAACAGTAGCACAGGAGGATGGCCCATGTCTGCCTCACCCCGCATTGCCCCTGCGAACGCGCCATATCCCCCCGAAATCCAGGCGCGCTTCGATGCGCTGATGCCGCCGGGAGTCGCCCCGCTCGTCCTCTTCCGCACGCTCGCCCGCGACCAGCGCCTGTTTGCGCGCTTCATGGGCGGCGGCCTGCTCGACAAGGGGCACCTGACGCTGCGGCAGCGCGAGATCGTCATCGACCGCGTCACGGCCCGCTGCGGCTCCGAGTACGAGTGGGGCGTTCACGTGGCCTTCTTCGCCAAGCGCGCCGGCCTCGACGAGGCCCAGCTGCGCTCGCTGGTGGGCGGCGGGCCGGGCGACGCCTGCTGGGAAGCCCAGGACGCGCTGCTGATCCGCTTCTGCGATGCGCTGCACGAGACATGCGATATCGACGATGCGCTATGGGCCGAGCTGCGCGCGCAATTCAGCGAGGAGGCGATGCTGGAGCTGCTGCTGCTGGCCGGCTTCTATTGCACGGTGTCGTATCTGACCAACGCGCTCAGGTTGCCGCTCGAGCCGTATGCCCCGCGCTTTCCGTCTTGAGGAGGTGTCAGACCCTCCGGGTCTGATACCATTTTGCAACCCTCAAAGAAGGGTGGAGTCATGGTGTCAGACCCGGAGGGTCTGACACCGCGCGCACCCGCACCTACTGCGTCAACCCCGGCGGCTTGGTCGGCGGGCCCCAGATCTGCTCGAGCCGTGCGGCGCGGCCGCAGGCGGTCTTGTAGTACTGATAACGGTGCGGGTTCTTCTTGTAGTAGTCCTGGTGGTAGTCCTCGGCCACCCAGAACGGGCCCGCGGGCAGAATCTTGGTGGCGATCTTCTCCTTGAGGCGGCCCGACGCCTCCAGCGCCTGCTTGCTCTCCTCGGCGACTTTCTGCTGCTCCTCGCTGTGCACGAAGATGGCCGTGTAATAGGGGCTGCCCTGGTCGCAGAACTGGCCCTTGGCATCGACCGGATCGATGTTGTGCCAGAACCAGTCGACGAGCTGCGGATAGCTGACCTTGGTGGGATCGAAACTCACCTGCACCGCCTCGTAGTGACCGGTGGTCTTGGCGGAGACCTGCTCGTAGGTCGGCTTGTCGACGGTGCCGCCGGTGTAGCCGGAGACTGCCCGGATCACGCCCGGCACCTTCTCGAACGCCTCCTCCACGCACCAGAAGCAGCCGCCCGCGAAGGTGGCAACGGCGATGGAGCGGTCGCTCTTGCCGGCTTCGGGCGCCGGCGTCGTTTGTGCGGCGGCGGCGGTGATGCCGGCGACGACAGCGAGCGGAGCCAGCCAGCGCGCGATCCTTGCGAGGTTGAGCATGGTTGGACCTTTCTCGACGGCGGCCGCCGTCCTCAAGACGACGACTTCTTTTCCCCGATGAACTTGAGCGCCACGCCGTTCATGCAATAGCGCAGACCTGTGGGCTTCGGCCCGTCGTCGAACACGTGGCCGAGATGGCCGCCGCAGCGACGGCAATGCACCTCGGTGCGTGCCATGAACAGGCTGCGGTCGCTGGTGGTGCCGACGGCGTTCTCCAGCGGCGCGTAGAAGCTGGGCCAGCCGGTGCCGCTGTCGAACTTGGTGGCGGAGGAGAAGAGCGGCAGATCGCAGCCGACGCAGGCATAGGTGCCCGGGCCGTACTGCTTGTCGAGGGGGCTGGTGCCGGCGCGCTCGGTGCCGTGCTTGCGCAGCACGTAGTACTGCTCTGAGGTGAGCAGCTTCTTCCATTCCTCCTCGCTCTTGGTGACCTCGAAGGTGGTGGCTGCTGTCTTCTCGGGTGGTCCCGCAATGGCGAGGCGCGCGGTGGCGGCGAGCGCGGCGGCGGAAATGCCGGCGAGCGTGAAATGGCGGCGGTTCAACATTGGCGTCTGCTCCCACGAGCTTCTGTCCGGCGGGTCTCGCGGACAGCGTATCTTGCATCTCGATATAAGTCAGGGG
>VBAB01000219.1 GCA_005888525.1 Alphaproteobacteria bacterium | reverse complement strand
CATCGAAGCTCGCAGCGCTTTCCCCGTCGGTCGCGCCTGTCTTGCGGCCCCTGCAGCTCGAACCTCCTCTCCCCAGGGAGCCGGATGTACCGGCCGCCATCGCGCCCATTGCGCCTCTGCCCGAGCCAATTCCCCCTCCTCTGCCTGAGCCAATTCCCGCTCCGCAGCCGAGCCCCACCGTCGCTCTCCAAGGCGAGGCCATCCCGGCCGCGCCGCCGAGCCCCGCCGTTACGCTGCCGCTCCCATCCCCTGCGTGGCCGCGCGTCGACGGGCACCACCTCCGTCTCGTCCTGCGCCTCGCGATGACACTCCTTGCGGTGGTCGCGGTGCTGATCATGGCGCTGCTGGTGCTCTACCGCTGGGTCGACCCGCCAGCTTCCACTTTGATGCTGGGGCAGCGGCTCGCCGGCACACCCATCAGCCAGCGCTGGGTGCCGCTCGAGCGCATGTCGCCCAACCTTGCCGCGGCGGTGATCGCGTCAGAGGACGGCCACTTCTGCCGTCACCACGGCGTCGACTGGGGCGAGCTGAAGGAGGCCATCGAGAGCTCCGGCGACGGCATCGCGCGCGGCGGCAGCACGATCTCCATGCAGGTGGTCAAGAACCTGTTCCTGTGGCCGTCGCGAAGCTACCTGCGCAAGGCTCTCGAGATACCGCTGGCCTACGCCATCGAGGCGTTATGGCCCAAGCGGCGCATCCTCGAGATCTACCTCAACATCGCGGAATGGGGGCCCGGCATCTTCGGCGCGGAGGCGGCTGCGCGCTACCACTTCAGGAAGCCGGCCCTGCTGCTCACCCCGCGCGAGGCCTCCCTCCTCGCCGTCTCGCTCCCCAACCCCTTCGAGCGGCAGGCAGGCCGGCCTGGCCCCGGCACGCTGCGCCTCGCCGACAACCTGCTGCTGCGCATGCGGGCGGCCCAGGCAAACACCGCATGCGTGCGTGCAAGGCCAGACCGCGTCTGATACGAGGCGAACGCACCCAGCCGCCGGCGCTTGGATAGTCTCTGGCCAGGGCCGGAGAATGCCGCTATAAGCCCGGCGGCTGAGGCGGCGGGCTGCTTGGCCATTGCCAGGGCTGGCGCTGTTGTATTTCCAGGAGAATTCCATGGCCGTTCCGAGAAAGAAGACATCGCGGATGAAGCGCGGAACCCGCCGGTCGGCGGACGCGCTGACCGCACCGCTCTACGTCGAGGACAAGGAGTCGGGCGAGCGCCGCCGGCCGCATCACATCGACCTGAAGTCCGGCAAGTACCGCGGGCGCCAGATCCTGGAGCCCAAGGCCGACGTCTGAGGGCGAGACCCGCCCGCTACCCCGGCACTGGCTCGCCCTAATGGCGCCGCGCCAAGGGCCCATCCATAATGCGCGTGCGATCCTCATTGGCGAGACGCACAGGAGGCTGACATGTCGCTCAGGGCACTGCCGACGATTGCAATCCCGCTCATTCTCTACAACGTCTTGGTGCTCTTCAGCGGGGGCGCTGCGGAACCGTTCTTCCGCACTCCGCTCTTCACCCTGCCGATGATCAAGGGCGCGCAGTGGTCGTTCTCGCGGGGCGATCTCATCATCCTGGTAACGATGATCTTCCTGTTCGCGGAGCTGGTGAAGGCGACCTACACCTCCTCGGTGTCGCTGGTGGACCACGGCTTGTCGATGCTGGTCTTCATCGCCTGCATCGTGGAGTTCCTGGTCGTGGACGCGGCGGCCACGTCGGCGTTCTTCTTCATCTTGGTGGGGGCGCTGATCGACGTCGTCGCCGGCTTCACCATCGGCATTCGCGTTGCCCGCCGCGACCTCGCCATCGGCGGCGTCGACTGAGCGGTTGCAACATCCGCCAAGCCCGCCGAGCGGAGCGCAGAGCGGGTATCCAGATACAGAAGTGGTGATGGTGCCGCATTCCCGCCTTGGCTTGGCTGCGCGGGAATGACGATCGGCGGCTACTTGTTGTCGTCGGAAAGCTTCTCGAGCTTCGACTGGATGGTGGCGAGCTGCGCCTTGAGCTCGGCGATCTCCTCGGACTGGCCGGTCTTGACCACCTCGGGCTTCTTCACCTCTTCGCCCGGCTTGGTGGGTGCGCCCTTGGTGGCGCCGAACGGCGAGAACATCAGCATCGCCTGCTCGAACATGGCCAGGTTCTTGCGCGCCTGCTCCTGATAGGCCTCGAAGGCACCGGCCGGCGTGAAGGCGCCGGCGAACTGCTTGCGGAACCGCTCCTGCTCCTTTGCCAGCGACTCCAGGCTGGCCTGCAGATAGCTCGGCACGAAGCGCTCGATGCTGGCGCCGTAGAAGCGAATGAGCTGGCGCAGGAAGGGGATGGGCAGCAGCGTCTCGCCGCGCTTCTGGCTCTCCTGGTCAACAATGATTTGGGTCAGCACCGCGTGCGTCAGGTCATCGCCGGTCTTGGCATCGAAGACGACGAAGTCCCGTTCGCCTTTCACCATCGCGGCAAGATCATCGAGGGTGACGTAGGTACTTGTCTCAGTATTGTAGAGCCGGCGGTTGGCGTATTTCTTGACGACAACCGGTTCCTTCTTGTCGGAAGGCGGGTCCGCTTTGTTGAGCATGAGCTTAGGTCGATTGCTGGACTGGCTGGTCAATTTCTGTGCACAAGCTAGCACGTTCGCGCCTGCGAAGACCAGCCGTTTGTTGGGCTGCCGCGTAGCCGGATGAGGTGTATGCACCTTGCGAAACGGGGTATTTACCCTCACCTATGCATTGCGGGCACGATCCGGGCTTTGCTATCGTGCCGCAACGTTCCGCGCGCTTCCTTCTGTGTTGCATCGGCTGCTCGTCGGCCGGTTCCAACGCTTCACGCACCCTTCTCGGAGTCCTCGATGAACAAGGATCAAGACACCATCGTCATCGCCGGCGCGGCACGCACGCCGGTCGGCTCGTTCAACGGCGCGCTGGCGAGCCTGCCCGCGCACGAGCTCGGCAAGGTCGCCATCAAGGCGGCTCTCGAGCGGGCACGCGTGGCGACGGGGGACGTGTCCGAAGTCATCATGGGCCAGATCCTGGCAGCGGGCGCCGGCCAGAATCCCGCGCGGCAGGCCTCCATCGGCGCCGGCATTCCCGTCGATGCGCCGGCCTGGGGCATGAACCAGCTGTGCGGCTCGGGCCTGCGTGCGGTCGCGCTCGGGGCCCAGCAGATCGCGCTCGGCTCCTCCAGCATCGTGGTCGCCGGCGGCCAGGAGAGCATGAGCCAGGCGCCGCACTGCGCTCACCTGCGCGACGGCACCAAGATGGGCGACATGAAGTTCATCGACACCATGATCAAGGACGGCCTGTGGGACGCCTTCAACGGCTACCACATGGGCAACACGGCCGAAAACGTGGCGCGCCAGTGGCAGATCACGCGCGAGGAGCAGGACCGCTTCGCCGTCGCCTCGCAGAACAAGGCCGAGGCCGCCAAGAAGGCGGGCAAGTTTAAGGACGAGATCGTCCCCGTCGTCGTCAAGACGCGCAAGGGCGAGACCGTGTTCGCCGACGACGAGTTCATCAAGGACGGCGTGACCTACGAGGCGCTTGCCAAGCTCCGCCCGGCCTTCGACAAGGACGGCACGGTCACGGCGGGCAGCGCCAGCGGCATCAACGACGGCGCGGCGGCGGTCGTGCTCATGACGCTGGAGGAGGCCAAGAAGCGGGGCATCACGCCGCTCGCGCGCATCGTCTCCTGGGCGCACGCCGGCGTCGACCCCTCGATCATGGGCACAGGGCCGATCCCCGCCTCCAAGAAGGCGCTGGAGAAGGCCGGCTGGACCGTCAAGGACCTCGACCTGATCGAGGCCAACGAGGCCTTCGCGGCGCAGGCCTGCGCCGTCAACAAGGGGCTCGGCTGGGATACCGACAAGGTCAACGTCAACGGCGGCGCCATCGCCATCGGCCACCCCATCGGCGCCTCGGGCGCGCGCGTGCTCAATACGCTGCTGTTCGAGATGAAGCGCCGCAACGCCAAGAAGGGCCTGGCCACGCTGTGCATCGGCGGCGGCATGGGCGTCGCCATGTGCGTCGAGCGCTAAACTCGCACGCTCTGCCTGAAGATGTACGTCGGGAATTTTGCGATGGTTCAAGCGCCTGAAGCTCAACCGGCGGCGCCGCCGCGAGCCCGGCCGGTCGTCGTCACGATTCTCTGCATCTTTGGCTTCCTCGGCATCCCGCTGACCGTATGGATGATATTCTCGGGTGCGGTGAGTGGGATTGCCCCATGGTATCCAGCGCTGCTCGGAGCAAGCACCGTCATCGGGCTGATCTGCTTGATTGGACTCTGGATGATGCGCAAATGGGCAGTGTACCTGTATGCGGCCTTTACGGCAGTCAGCCAGGTCATCCTATTTGCCACCGGCATCTGGACTCCGATGGCGCTCATCATCCCGGTCGTCTTCGTGGCCGTAATGGCAGCTTATTTGCCGAGGATGAATTAGCGTCCGCAGCAACGAAGTGTTCCTGACAAGCCGAGTGCATTGCGGTTTAACATGATCCTCGGCCGGCATTCGCTCGGCCGGGGATTTCATTTAGCCTAACAGGGCTAAATGGGGAGGAAACAAAGAATGACACGTGTTGCTGTCGTCACCGGAGGTACGCGCGGCATCGGCCACGCCATCTCCATCGCCCTCAAGAACAAGGGCTGCCGCGTGGCCGCCACCTACGCCGGCAACGACACCGCCGCGCGCCAGTTCCAGGCCGAGACGGGCATCCCGATCTACAAGTTCGACGTGGGCGACTACGCCGCCTGCCAGGAGGGGGTGACGCGCATCGCCCGCGACCTGGGGCCCATCGACATCCTCGTCAACAACGCCGGCATCACCCGCGACAGCATGCTCCACCGCATGACCAAGGAGAACTGGGACGCGGTGATCCACACCAACCTCGACTCCGTCTTCAACATGACGCGCCTGGTGATCGAGGGCATGCGCTCGCGCGGCTTCGGGCGCGTCATCAACATCTCCTCCATCAACGGGCGCAAGGGCCAGACGGGCCAGGCCAACTACTCGGCCGCCAAGGCGGCGCTGCTCGGCTTCACCAAGGCGGTGGCCCAGGAGTCGGCGGCGCGCGGCATCACCGTCAACGTCATCGCGCCCGGCTACATCGCCACCGAGATGGTGATGGCGGTGCCGAAGGAGATTCTGGACACCAAGATCCTGCCGCTCATCCCGGTCGGCCGTCTCGGCACCGCCGAGGAGGTCGCGCGCTGCGTCTCCTTCCTCGCCGACGACGCCGCCGGCTTCATCACCGGCGCCTGCCTCGACGCTAACGGCGGGCAGTATATGGCGTAGGCCAGAGCAGGATCGCTTCAGATGGAATCACATCGCCTCGAATGTAACGTGGCGGCTGAAGCGTGAATCCTGCTCTATTTATAGAGTTTAGAGCGAGATTCACGTTCCTGGATGGAAGCCCCAGTGCTTCCATCTGGAACGATCTCGCTCTAGTCAGAGGCCGAGATCGCTCAAGGAGGGATGACCGTCCGGGCGCCGCCCGAGCGGCCAATGGTATTTGCGGCCGCTCTCCGCGATCGGAAGATCGTTGATGCTGGCGATGCGCAAGCGCATCAAGCCATGCTCGTCGAACTCCCAATTCTCGTTGCCGTAGCTGCGAAACCAGCTGCCGCTGTCGTCGTGCCACTCATAGGCAAAGCGCACCGCGATGCGGTTCTCGCGGAAGGCCCAGACTTCCTTGATCAGGCGGTAGTCGAGCTCGCGCTGCCACTTGCGCGTCAGGAATGCCACTATGGCTTCGCGGCCCTGGAGGAACTCGGCGCGATTGCGCCAGCGGCTGTCGCTGGTGTAGGCGAGCGCGACCCGGTCGGGATCGCGCGTGTTCCACGCATCCTCGGCCATGCGAGCTTTCTGGGCTGCTGTTTCGAGCGTGAAGGGCGGAAGCGGCGGACGGCTGGCGGGCAAAGCGCTCTCCTGTCGATGAGGGGCGATCTGCATCAATTGCGCCGCCGCTGATATGCTATTGAGCGTGAAATGTCGATAGCTCAGCTGGCCGGGCGCGTCGGCCCGTGAGCGGTAATCCCGAGGAGGCAACAGCCAATGCACATCATCGATCACGAGCGCCAGGGCCGCGAGGAGTGGCGCCCCGGCGTGGTGACCCGCATGCAGGTGTCGGCCGTCACGGGCTCCGTGCAGCTGTGCGTATTCCAGCAGTGGTGCGATCCGGGCAAGGGGGCGCCGACGCACCTGCACGCGGTGGAGGAGATCCTGACCGTGCTCGACGGCCAAGCCGAGTTCTGGCTCGAGGACGAGCGCACCAACCTCACGAAGGGCCAATCGATCCTCGTGCCCGCCGGCCGCAAGCACGGCTTCCGCAACACCGGCACCGGCACGCTGCACGTGCAGGCCACCCTCGCCGCTCCGATCTTCGAGGCCTCCTTC
>VBAB01000218.1 GCA_005888525.1 Alphaproteobacteria bacterium | reverse complement strand
AGGCGATGCGGCAGGCCTTGCGCACCATGGCCGCCTGGTTCTCCGGGTCGCCAGTCAGCACGCAATGCATGCCCCACACGGCCGCGAGCTTGCGGGCCGTCGCCAGCACCGGCGAGAGGGCGATGACGGGCAGGCCCGGGCGCTCGCGGGCGACGCGCAGCGCGGTGGAGCCGGTCGCCGTGTAGCAGATGATGGCAGCCAGCTTCAGCGTATCGGCAATGCTGTGGGCGGCGGCGGCGATGGCGTCGGCGGCGGTCGCCTGCGGCAGCGTACGCGTCGCGTGCAGAAGCGCGCCATAGCTTGGATCTTTCTCGGCCTCGATGGCGATGCGGTCCATGGTGCGGATCGCCTCGATTGGGTACTTGCCGACCGCGGACTCCGCCGACAGCATTACGGCATCCGCCCCGTCGAACACGGCGGTCGCCACATCGGACACCTCGGCCCGCGTCGGCACCGGCGAGCTGATCATGCTCTCCAGCATCTGCGTGGCGACCACCACCGGCTTGCCGGCGGCGCGCGCTTTGCTGACGATCTGCTTCTGCAAGCCGGGCACGCGCTCCACGGGAAGCTCGACGCCCAGATCCCCGCGCGCCACCATCAGGCCGTCCGAGTTGGCAACGATGCTTTCGAGGTCGGTGATGGCCGCGGGCTTCTCGATCTTCGACATCAGCCACGCCGCCTGGCCGACCAGCTCGCGCGCCAGCTTCACGTCCTCGCCGCGCTGCACGAACGATAGCGCCACCCAGTCCACGCCCAGGCGCAGGGCGAAGTCGAGGTCCTTCTTGTCTTTCTCCGTGAGGGGCCCGATCGGCAACACCGTGTCGGGCAGGCTGATGCCCTTGCGGCTGGCGAGCGTGCCGCCGACCAGTACCGTGGCATCGATGCTCGAGCGCTTCTTGTCGATGACCGTCATGCGGATCTTGCCGTCGTCCAGCAGCAGGGTGTGGCCGGGCTCCACCGCCTCGAAGATCTGCGGGTGCGGCAGGAATACCCGCTCCGACCCGCCCTCGCTCTCTGTGGTGTCGAAGCGGAAGGTGGAGCCCTCGGTCAATGCGATGCGCTCGCCGGCGATGTTGCCGACCCGGAACTTGGGCCCCTGCAGGTCGCACAGGATGCCGATGGGCCGCCCGAAGTTGGCTTCCGCCGTGCGCACGGCCGCATGCACCTTCTTGACCAGGTCGAAGGGCGAGTGGCTCATGTTGATGCGGAAAACGTCGACGCCGGCCTCGAAGAGGCGCTCGATCATCTCAGGGGCGTACGACGCAGGTCCGAGGGTGGCGACGATCTTGACGCGCCTCGTCCGTCTCATGCTTTAGCGCCTTTCGCTGGGGTCGGTGAGGCGGATGGTCCAGTCCTTGGATTCCTGCGTGTCCACCTCGAAGAAGCCGGTGTTCTTATAGCCACGTCGGCCGCAATCCTGAACCCCCCTGATCGTGAACGTCTTGTCGGTGGTGCACATGAAGGACTTGCCGGCCCACTCTCCGCCGCGGTCATAGTCGATGGCGTGGATATAATAGAACCGGCTCGAAAGCGTTCCCTTGTAGAGTGTCTCGCAGGTCTGCGCCGAGATGTTCCACCAGCCCTCGGTGGTCCAGCCGGTGGGGTCCTGGTACCCGATGGCGACGCCGATGCGGCTCGACGTGGTGTTGCAGAGCTTCAGGTCCGCAAGCGCTGACGGCGCCAGCGCAACGCTGCTCACAACAGCGGCAGCCGCGCAGCGCGCAAGCACGTCCAGGAGAGGCAGCATGGCGGGCATCGGCTCAGCGTTTCAAGTCAAGCGTCGACCAGGATGACACGGAAATCGTTGACGTTTGTCTGCGTGGGACCAAGGATGATGAGCCCGCCGACGGCCTCGAAGAAGCTGGTGGCGTCGTTATTGTCGAGGAACTTCTGGGCGTCGAGGTGGCGCGCACCTACGAGCGTCCCCGCCTCGATCACGGCGCCGGCCGGGTCCGTGACCTGGCCGCT
This sequence comes from Alphaproteobacteria bacterium, assembly GCA_005888525.1. Classification (GTDB taxonomy): domain Bacteria; phylum Pseudomonadota; class Alphaproteobacteria; order Rhizobiales; family Hyphomicrobiaceae; genus AWTP1-13. The sequence goes on along the minus strand of VBAB01000218.1, from coordinate 8,553 downwards.
GCCCCCGTCGATGCCATCCGTGTCGGCCGCCAGCGCAGAGACGCCGGGGAGGCCGCCGAGCGCCAAAGCCAGTGCCAACGTATACTCCTGGTTGCGCCCACCGCGCCCCTGCGCGTTGCGCACCGTCACGGAGAGCTCGCCGCCGCTGATGATGGCAACCCTGCGGCCGGCGGTCTTGGCCGCGCGCGCGAGGGCGGCATGCGTGCGGGCCACCTCGCGCGCCTCGCCGGTCAGCCCGTCGCCCAGATCGACCACCTCGTAGCCCTGCCGCGTTGCCAGCGCAGCCGCCGCAGCGAGCGAGGCGGCGGGGGTGGCGATGATGCGGTATTCGGCGCTGGCGAAGGCCGGATCGCCGGGCTTGGGCGTCTCGTTGGCCGGATCGGCCAGCGCCGCCTCGACAGCCGCCGGCAGGGTGAGACCCAGGGCCAGCATGGCCGGGCGGCGGCGGGTGAGCACGGCGCGGGCGTCGGCCAGCGTGGTGGGGTCGGGAACCGTCGGGCCGGAACCGATGGTGGCCGGGTCGTCGCCGGGCACGTCGGAGATGGCGAGCGTCAGCATGGGCGCAGCAGTAGCCTTGCGAAGGCGTCCACCTTTGATGCGCGAGACGTGGCGCCGCACGGTGTTCATCTCGTGGATGTCGGCGCCGCATTTGAGGAGTCCGCGCGACAGCCCCGTCTTGTCGGCGAGCGTGAGCCCGGCAGCTGGTGCGGCCCATAGCGCGGAAGCGCCGCCGGACAGCAGCACGAGGACGAGATCGCGCTTCGTAGCGGTTGCCACGAGAGCAAGGGCCCGCTCAGCCGAATGCACGCTAGCCTCGTCGGGCGTCGGGTGCCGGGCGGAGAGGGCGGCGATGACGCTGGGGCGCAGCACGCGCAGCGCTTCGGGTGTGCCGTGCGGGGCCGTCGTGAACCCGGCGACACGGTCGAGGACGCCCAGGACGCGGTAATGTGCCTCCGCGGCGACGGCCATGGCAGCAGCGGCCTTGCCGGCCCCTACAACGTAGAGCCGGCCATCCCGCGGTGGCTGCGGCAGGTGGGGAGGCAGGCACAGGTCGGGATGAGCCGCCGCGACCGCTGCGTCGTAGAGCGCCAGCAATGTGGCACGCGTTCCGGGTTGCGCGGTGTCAGCGGCCATGGATTGCGGAGTCTCCCCGTGCTGCGGCTCATTTGCGCGTAGCGCGTAGGTTGGCTCAAGTGAAGCGACGACCCAACACAAACCACGAGCAAGACCGGCGTTGCGTCATCGCTGACGCTCGACGCAACCTACGCACTTTGCGCCTTGCGGGATGGCAACTATAGTTCTCCCATGGCTCATGACACATCGCGGGCGCGCGGTATCCGCGCTGAGGATCACGACAGCTACTGCGTCCTGGAAGGTCGTGCGGATGCCGGCCTGATCCTGCTCTGTGACCACGCCTGCAACGCTATCCCGCCAGCCTACGGTACCCTGGGGCTGCCGCCCGAGCAGCTCGAACGGCACATCGCCTACGACATCGGTGCAGCGCAGGTAACGAAAAGCCTCGCCGCTGCACTGGACGTACCCGCGGTGCTGACGCGCTACTCCCGCCTGCTCATCGACCCGAACCGCGGCGCCGACGATCCGACCCTCATCATGCGCCTCTCGGACGGCGCCGTGATCCCCGGCAACAAGCGCCTGGACGAGGCAGAGCGCGAGCGGCGCGCCCGCCTCTACTACGCGCCCTATCACCGCGCCATCGACGCGGTCATCGACCAGTGCCTCGCCAGCGGCACCCCCCCGATGCTGCTCTCGATCCATTCCTTCACCGAGAGCTGGAAGGAGATGCCCCGGCCGTGGCATGTCGGCGTGCTGTGGAACAAGGACTTGCGCCTCGCCAAGCCGCTGCTCGAGGGCTTCTACGCCGAGGGTGATCTCATCGTCGGGGACAACGAGCCGTATTCGGGTCAGCTGGAAGGTGATTGCCTTTGGCAGCACGCCACGTGCCGAGGGCTTGTCAACGCCCTCATCGAGATCCGCCAGGACCTGATCCGGGATGCGGCCGGCCAGGAGGCCTGGGCGCGGCGGCTCTGCCGCATTGTCACGACGATCTCGAGCGCTACATTTCCCCGACATGCGCCGGCGGCGACCGCCGGAGGTGTGGGCGGAGCAAGTACGACGCAGCGCGGCGAGCGCCCGGGAATGAACGGAGGTGGGGCTATGACGAAGATCGACAATTCGCTGGTGACGGAGCTCGAGGCCGCGGCCTTCCGGCGGCTGGTGGGGCATTTGCGCGAGCGCGGCGACGTGCAGAACATCGACCTCATGAACATGGCGGGCTTCTGCCGCAACTGCCTGGCCAACTGGTACCAGGAGGCGGCCAGCGCCAAGGGCCTCGAGCTCACCAAGGAGGGCGCGCGCGAGGTCATTTACGGCATGCCGTACAAGGAGTGGCAGGCCAAGCATCAGAAGGAGGCGAGCGCCGAGCAGAAAGCCGCGTTCGCCGCCGCCGCCAAGCCGCATGGGGCTTGAAAAGTAACTCTCGGAGCGGCCTCGAAAGTCCGCGCCAGAGGCGATTGTGCGGGTAATGGCCTGGCACTCTTCCCTTGACACTGCCAGCCGGCCGCCTAATTAGGCGCGACGGGAAGTTGGCGTGACGAGGAGTGTTGCGCTGTCGCACCCCCGTTGGCCGAACAAGAAAAGCCACAATTGTGCTCGGTTGAGGGTCTTGTCGTGGCCTCGCAGCGGGGTCCGGGACCGCAGACCGATGGAGGAAGGCTGAATGGCGGTCTTGATCGAGGCTTCCGATCTCCAGAAACGCTTCGGCGAGATCGTCGCCGTCGACGGCATCTCGCTCCGGGTCCAGCAAGGCGAGGTGCTGGGCTTCCTCGGTCCCAACGGCGCCGGCAAGTCGACTACCATGAAGATGCTCACGGGCTTCCTGGAGCCGGACGCCGGCAGCGCCCGCATCGCCGGCATCGATGTGCTGGAGTCTCCCAAGCTCGCGAAAGCCAAGCTCGGCTACCTGCCGGAGGGCGCGCCCTGCTACGGCGACATGACCGCGCGCGCCTTCCTCGCCTTCATCGCGGAGATCCGAGGCTTCGACCGCGACGAGGCCAAGCGACGCGTCGACGCCGCGGTCGAGAAGACCCAGCTGGCCTCCGTCCTGGGGCAGAGGATCGAGACGCTGTCGAAGGGCTTCAAGCGCCGTGTGGCCATCGCCCAGGCCATCCTGCACGACCCGCAAGTGCTCATCATGGACGAGCCGACCGACGGCCTCGACCCCAACCAGAAGCACCAGGTGCGCAAGCTCATCGCCGACATGGCCGCCGACAAGGCCATCATCGTCTCCACGCACATCCTGGAGGAGGTGGAGGCCGTGTGCTCGCGGGCGGTGATCATCAATCGCGGCCGCATCGTCGCCGACGGCACGGCCGAGGACCTCATGCGGCGGCTGCCCTATCACAACACCATCGCCATGCACGTTTCGGCGGGGCGCGCCGAGGCCGTCGCCAAGGCGCTCTCCGAGTTCTCGGCCATCGCCAAGGTCGAGACCCTGGGTGCCGCCAACGGCAAGGTGCGGCTGCGCGCGCTCCCCAGCGCCAGCGCGCCCATCCCTTCCGAACTGGCCTCGCTCATCCGCTCGCGGCTGATCGAGGCCGAGGAGGTGCACGTCGAGCGCGGCAACCTCGACGACGTGTTCCGACAGATCACCACCTCGGACGCGGGGACCAGCCATGCATGAGCTCGCGCGCAATACCTGGATCATCGCCAAGCGGGAGTTCGTCGCCTACTTTTCAACTCCGCTGGCGACCGTGTTCCTCATCATCTTCATCGCGCTGACGGGCGCCTTCGCCTTCTACGTCGGCGGCTTCTTCGAGCGCGGCCAGGCCGACCTCGCCCCGTTCTTCCAGTACCATCCGTGGCTCTACCTGCTGCTGGTGCCGGCGGTGGCCATGCGGCTGTGGGCCGAGGAGCGCAAGTCGGGCACCATCGAGCTCTTGATGACGCTGCCGATCTCTCCCTGGGAGGCAATCCTGGGCAAGTTCTTCGCCGCCTGGGCCTTCATCGGCGTGGCGCTGCTGCTGACGCTGCCGATGTGGATCACGGTCAACGTGCTGGGCAGCCCCGACAACGGAGTCATCTTAGCTGGCTACGTCGGCAGCTTCCTGATGGCCGGCGCCTTCCTGGCGATCGGCTCGTGCATCTCGGCGCTGACCAAGAACCAGGTTATCGCCTTCATCGTCTCCGCCAGCATCTGCTTCCTGCTGGTCATGAGCGGGCTCGAGCTGGTGCTCAACGTGCTGCGGGCCTGGACGCCCGGCTTCGTCGTATCGGCGGTGTCCTCGATGAGCTTCCTCTCTCACTTCGACCGCATCTCCAAGGGCGTGCTCGATCTGTCGGCCGTGGCCTTCTACGTGTCGCTGATCGCCTTCGCCCTGTTCGCCAACCGCATCTTCGTCGAGCTGAAGAAGGCCGACTGAGGGAGGACCGTCGTGCAGAGCATTCTCGACAGGGTACCCGAGGTTCTCCGGCCGGCCTCCGACTGGCTGGTTGCCCGGTGCGCGCGGCTGCCCCGCCACACGCTCGCCTGGGCCAGCATCGGGCTTGCCCTCATCCTGCTCTTGAGCGTCAATCTTTTTGCCAGCAGCGCGCTGCGCAACGCCAAGGCGGATCTCACGCAGCAGCGGCTGTTCACGATCTCGGACGGCACCCGCGCCATGCTGCGCTCCGTCGACGAGCCCATCAGCCTTCGGCTCTACTTCTCCAAGCGGCTGGGCGAGGCGGCTTCGGTCTACGGCCGCTATTTCGAGCGCGTGCGCGCGCTGCTGCAGCAGTACAGCGATCTTTCCGGGGGCAGGGTGGAGTTGGCCATCTTCGATCCCGAGCCGTTCTCGGATGCCGAGGACAAGGCCGTGGGGGCGGGGCTCAGGGGCGTTCGTCTCAACCAGGATGGCGAGGTTGGCTACTTCGGGCTCGTGGGCAGCAACTCGACCGACACCGATGCTACCATCCCCTTCTTCACCACCGACCGCGAGGCGTTCCTCGAATACGACCTCACCAAGCTGATCTACACGCTGGCGAACCCCAAGAAGCGCGTGGTCGGCCTCATCACCAGCCTGCCGCTCGACGGCGGCATGAACCCGATGGCCATGATGGGCGGCGGCCGGCAGCTGCCGCCGCAGATGATCATGGAGCAGATCCGCGATTTCTTCGACGTCAAGACGCTGGCCCAGGACGTCAAGGAGATCCCCGCCGACGTCGACGTGCTGATGGTTGCGCAGCCCGACAAGCTGACGCCCGAGGCCGCCTACGCCATCGACCAGTACGTGCTGGGCGGCGGCAAGATCCTGGCGCTCGTCGATCCCGTGGCGGAGATGGGCGGGCGCATGGGGCCCATGGGCATGATGGGCGGCGGCGGTCCGAGCCCGGAGTTCGTCAAGCTGCTGAAGGCGTGGGGCGTCGACTTCGATGCCAGCAAGGCCGTCGGCGATATCGCCAATGCGCGGCGCGTGCAGTTCGGCGGCGGCGCCCGGCCGACCGTGACAGAATATGTGGCCTGGCTCGGGTTGGATCGGCGCAGCATCGACGAGAAGGACGTGCTTTCGGGGGGCATCGAGCGCCTGAACCTCGCCTCGGCCGGTTTCCTGTCGAAGGCCGAAGGGGCGACGACGCAGGTGACGCCGATCCTGGTGACCAGCCCACAAGCGATGCAGATCCCGGCTGAGAAGTTCAGTGGAGCGCCCGATCCGGTTGCCCTGCTGCGAGCCTACAAGCCCGAAGGCAAGCTCCTGATGCTGGCCGCGCGCATCGCGGGCACCGCCAACAGCGCCTATCCCGACGGCATGCCCAAGCCCGTGCCCGCCAAGGCGGAGGGTGACGACAAGGCCAAGCAGGACGACGCAAAGCCGGACGCGCCGAAGCCGGATGCGGCCAAGGACGCCAAACCCGAAGACGACAAGTCGGCTCCGCCAAAGGACGCCAACGCCAAGGACGCCAAGGCCAAGGACACCAAGTCCAAGGACACCAAGGCCAAGGGTGACAATTCGGCTACCGCAAAGGACGCCAAGGCCAAGGGCGACAATTCGGCTACCGCAAAGGACGCCAAGCCCAAAGACGGCAAGTCGGCTGCGGCAGCGGACGGCAAGGCCAAAGAGGAAAAGCCCGAAGGAGCCGAGGCCAAGCCGCACAAGGCGTCGGGCCGCGTCAACGCCATCGTCATTGCCGATACCGACCTGCTTGCGTCCCCAACGCCAGCAACGCGGCCTTCATCGTCAACGCGCTCGACAACCTGTCGGGCTCGGACGCGCTGATCGCGCTGCGCGGCCGCGGCGCCGAGGATCGCCCCTTCAAGCTCGTCAACGACCTGCGCCGCGACTCCGAGCGCCGCTACCGCGAGAAGGAGCAGGCGCTGACGGCCAAGCTGAAAGAGGTGCAGGACCAGCTGGCCAAGCTCGAGAGCACGGGCGAGGGCGGCAACCTCATCCTGAGCGAGGCCGACCGCCAGTCGATCGAGAAGTTCCGTGGCGACATGCTGGGTATCCGGCGTGAGCTGCGCGAGGTAAAGCGGGCGCTGCGCGAGGACATCGACCGCCTCGACGGCTGGCTCAAGTTCGCCAACATCGCGCTGGTGCCGCTGCTGATCGGCTTCGGCGGGCTGGGCTGGGCGGCGATGCACCGGCGGCGGACGAGCGCTCCGCCCGCCAAGCCAGGTGCGCAAGGAGATACGCAGGGAGAGACGCCATGAAGCCCCGCGCTTTCGCGGCACTCTCGGTCGTCACCGTGGTGGCGCTGGTGGTCGCCATAGCCACCTACGCCGCGCAGAACCGCTGGTCGCACGTCAAGGTCTCGGGCGCGGGCCTCGTTCCCGGCCTTGCCGCGCAGGCGAGCCGGATTGCCAAGATCGAGCTCAAGCAGGGCGAGAAGGCCTTGACGCTGGCTCGCGACAAGGAGGCCTGGTTTGTTGCCGACCGGGGAGGCTATCCGGCCAAGCCGGAGGCGGTGCGCGCGTTGCTCGTCAAGCTCGCGGGGGCCGAGCTGGTCGAGAGCAAGACACGCAACAAGGATCGCTATGCGCTCCTCGAGCTGGAAGACCCTGCGGCCAAGGACGCGAAGTCGCGCCTGCTGCGACTGCTCGACGACAAGGGTGGCGTGATCGCGGAGGCGGTCGTCGGCAAGAAGCGCCTCGACGCGTTCGGCGGCAACAAGAGCGGCACTTACGTGCGCAAGCCGGGCGACGCGCAGACCTGGCTCGCCAGCGCCGACCTCGATGTATCAGTGGCCGTGCGGGACTGGGTGCAAACAGGCGTGCTCGACGTGCCCGCGGCCAAGATCGCCAAGGTTGGTCATCGCGCGGGATGCGGGCGACGCCACCAAGTACGCGCTCGTCGGCATGCCCGAGGGCAAGAAGCTGAAAGAGGGTGCGGGCATCGACGGCATCGTGCGCGCGGCCGGCAACATCGAGCTGGAGGACGTGCGCAAACCCAAGGATGCGCCGGCGCCTGGAGATGTGAGCGTCGCCAAGATCGAGGCCGACGGCGGATTAGCCGTTACGGTTCGGTTGCGCAAGGAGGGCGCGGACACATGGGTTGCGCTCGAAGCCAGTGGTGCGGACGGCGACGCCAAGAAGGCCGCCGAAGACATCACGACGCGCACGCAGGGCTGGGAATTCAAGGTCCCCGCCCACAAGGCCCAATCCATCCTCAAGCGCCGCGCCGATTTGTTCGAGGCGAGCTGAGGCGGGGGACTTCTCTCAGTCATGCCGCTGGCATGTCTCCGAAATACCGCGAAAAAGGGATCTGAAGAGAGACGGTTATGCGCAACGTCGCCTCTCCCCTGTGGGGGAGAGGACGTGAGGCCATGACTTACGATCGCGTTCGCCAAGTTGGGTGTTGTCGCGACCTCGATGGCGCGATCGTAAGTCATCTGGCCGAACTGGTGAGGGGCCACTTATTTCCTCGCGTGAAGGCCTTCTCATCCGCCCTTCGGGCACCTTCTCCCCAAGGGGAGAAGGCCATCCCATCACGGTTGGTGCGGCTCAATGCGCCTGCGCGCCGCTCTCGACGGTGCGGACCTCGTTGCCGCGCCAGGCATAGCCGTCGGTCAGCCAGGCGTGCGCCCACGCGAAGGGCAGCAGCGCATCGCGCAGCGCCCACGCTAAGGGCGAGGCGAGGCTCAGGTGCCAGCCGGCCGCGCGCGCCAGCATTGCCTCGCTGCCGAACCAGACTGCGGCAAGCGCCGCGACCAATGCTGCCGCCGGCATGTCCACAGCGCCCGCAACATGCGCCACGGCGGCGAGCGGCGGCAGGCAGCCCGTGAGGATCTCGGCCGCGAAATAGCCGGGGAAGCTGATGCAGCGCAGGCGCGCCCAGCGCGTCTGCCGGTCCCACACCTGCTTTGCCGTGCGCCGGCCGAGCGGCTGCACGAAGGGCGCATCGACGAGGCGCGCGTGGAGCCCGATGCGGCGGACGAGCTTAGTGGCGGCCGCGTCCTCCGCGATCTCCTCGGCCAGTGCGTGAATGCCGCCCGCCTGGGCGAGGTCGCGCCGACGCACGAGCATGGTCTTGCCCTGGGCGAAGCCCATGCCGATGCTGTCCG
>VBAB01000820.1 GCA_005888525.1 Alphaproteobacteria bacterium | reverse complement strand
CCGAGCTGAAAACGAGCGTGTCTGGGTTCGCCTTGGCACCGTCGATGAACTCCTTCAGCGTCTTGTAAGGCTGCTGGTCATTGACCAGCAGCAGGACCGGATCCGCGATCAGGCGCGCGAGTGGGATGAAGTCGGCGCGTGAGACTTTGATTGGACGGCCGAACAGCTTGTCGACCTCGGCGTAACCGGAGATGCCGGTGTTGTGCGACAGCAGGGTGTAGCCGTCAGGTTTGGCGGAGGCGGCGAATTGTGCGCCGACTTGTCCGGCAGCGCCCGTCTTGGTCTCGATCACGATCGGCTGCTTGAGGATCGGCTCCATGGCGGCGGCCAGCGGCCGCGTCACGATATCGTTGAGCCCGCCGGGCGGAAACGCGTTGATGATGCTGATGGCACGCGAGGGATAAGCATCCTGGGCGAATGCCGGCCCACTCGCGAGTGCGGTCGCGGCGGTTCCGACGACGAAACGACGACGATCCATGGTCTGTTTCCTTGAGCCAGAGTCCCCCAGAGGCCCCCTCCGCGCTTGACGACAGTATTCGCGCATGTCTTGGCCTCCGGCAATACACACACAAGCGTCGGCGGCGCGAGCCCGCCAACGGGCAAAATGCTCAAAGTGGAAGTGCGTCCGAGCGGGAGACCGGTCACGAGCGGCGAAGAGCGTCCGGTCTTCATGATCACTGTTCTCGCGCCTAGTGATCACTGTTCGTCACGCCTGCGTGAGGGGCTCTTCTCGCAACTGCAGCACGACCCATATGAGCGCCAGAGCCGAGCTGGCTCGTTCAGCTAAAGAGCTGAACAGATAAACAAATCTCAGAGGAGATGATCATGCGCACTCTCGTTTCCGCACTTCTGGCCCTGTCGGTCCTGACCGGTATTGCTGCGTCTGCGAGCGCCTTCGACGCCAAGACCTTCTACGAGCAGCAGGACCGTGAGTCGGGCAACTGAGCCCGCTGACTGCAGATAGGTCAAGACATCAAGGGCCCGCGGGCATCTTCCGCGGGCCTTGCCTATTGGCTCTGCCGCGAGCCAGGCACTTATCCCCGCTCGTTGCCCATGGAGTATGATGGCCGGTTGCAATATATTTCGTGTATATCTTGCGCAAGCAAGCGGAACAACTTTGAATGATCTGACCGGTTGCAATATTTCTGTTTGACAGCGTCGCGCTCTTCAGGTATAAATCAGCTATAACTCGACAGTTGCGCTTGAGCAGCCTCCGGCTCGCGCCCACCAGCCCGCCCCACCACCCAACCGGCCCAATAGCCAACCGCCATGGCCAAAGCGGCGCTCACCCAGGAGCAATGGGCGGAGGTCCGCCGGCTGCGCTACGAGCTCGACCTTACCACTGAGACGATCGCCGCGCGCATGGGCGTGCACCCTCGCACCATCGAGCGGCGCGCGGTAAGCGAGGGCTGGCTGCTGCGGGCTCCCGGCCCCAAGAAGCCCAAGGATCCATCCGCGTTCGAGGCCTTCACGGTAGCGGCGCGGCGCAAGCTCATTCAACGTCTCTACAAGGCCATGGACACCAAGCTCAATCTGATGGAACGCCGAATGAAGACCCAGCTGACCAACCTCCGCAAAGCGGGAAGCGATCTGCCATCCGCCGATCACGAGCGCGATGCGCGCGCGTTCGGCACCATCATCAAGAACATCGACCAGGTGAAGGAGATGCAAGCTGACCTCGAACGTGTCGCCGGAGGACAGCCCGCAACCGCCGCCGACGCCGAGCTCTTCGCCGAGGCGGACCGCTTCCGGCGAGAGATTGCAGAGCGTCTTGCTCGCTTTATCCCGCCTGCCCGATGACGTCCGCTGGGCCGCTCTCAGCGCGCTGGAGGCCCATGAGGTCGCCAGGCTCGCGCACACCTGGGAAGGCTGGGCGCGCGATGACCAGCTGCCGCCCGCCACCACTGCATCGGGCACGCCCTGGCGCACCTGGCTCGTACTGGGCGGCCGTGGTGCCGGCAAGACCGCGCCGTGGGCTGCCCGCACAGCTGGCAGCGCGCGCGCCGCATCGCTCTCATCGGCGAGACCCTGGGCCAGGTGCGCAGCGTGATGATCGAGGGCCTGTCCGGCCTTCTGTCCATCCACGCAGCCGCCGAGCGCCCGAAGTTCGAGGTCTCCAGGAACCAGCTGGTCTGGCCCAGCGGCGCAATCGCGCAGATCTTCGCCGCCGACGATCCCGACAGCCTGCGCGGACCCCAGTTCGACGCCGCCTGGTGCGACGAGCTGTGCAAGTGGCGCCGACCCGAGCGGGCCTGGAACAACTTGCAGTTCGCGCTGCGGTTGGGCTCGCTGCCGCAGTGCGTCGTCACCACCACGCCGCGTCCCATTGCGCTCCTGAAACACATCCTGGCCGACGCGGCCACCGTCACCGACCGCTCGCGCACGGCCGACAACGCCGCCAACCTGGCGCCTGCCTTCCTCGCCGAGATGCAGCGCCGCTACGCCGACACCCCGATCGGCCGCCAGGAGCTCGAGGGCGAGATCGTCGAGGACCGCATGACAGGACTGTGGAAGCGTCACTGGCTGGCCCAGGCGCGCCTCGGCGCCCGGCCGGAGCTCAAGCGCATCGTCGTCGCCGTCGATCCACCGGTCACCTCCAGCGCCGGCGCCGACAGCTGCGGCATCGTCATCGCCGGCCTCGGCGTCGACGGGCGCGGCTACGTCATCGGCGACCGCACCATCCAGGGCCGCGATCCCGCCACCTGGGCGCACGCGGCCGTCGCCGCCTACCACGACTATCGGGCCGACCGGATCGTCGTGGAGACCAACCAGGGCGGCGATCTGGTCGTCCAGGTCTTCAAGGGCATCGATGCCAATCTGCCGGTGAAGAAGGTGCACGCCTCGCGCGGCAAGTTCCTGCGCGCCGAGCCGGTCGCCGCGCTCTACTCGGAGGGCCGCGTCGCCCACGTCGGCGAGTTCCCCGAGCTGGAGCGGCAGATGTGCGACTTCGCCGCCGATGGCCTTTCCAACGGCAAGAGCCCCGATCGCCTCGACGCCCTCGTCTGGGCCCTCACCGAGCTGATGCTCACGAACCAGCGCAAGCCCAGCATCCGCGGGATGTAGCGGCTGTCATCCCGGAATTTAGCGAAGCGAAATATCCGGGACCCAGGGGCCCCAATCTCAACGCCGGCTCCTGGGTCCCGGATATTCGCTGCCGCGAATTCCGGGATGACAACTGCACGACAATCACATCGAAAGCTCAACGCATGTCCGAGTTGCAACGCTCCGTCACCGGCTGGTTCGACCGCGCGCTGCAGCGGCTCGTGCCCTCGCGCCTGCCCCGCGCTCCGCTCGGATTCCCCTCCCCCTTGCGGGGAGGGGTTAGGGGTGGGGGTGATGAGCACAAGGCCAGCCTCGCCGGCCCGCTGCTCGCCTTCGAGTCGCTGCGCTCGCCCGTATGGAGCCCGCGCGACTACGCCGCCTTCGCGCGCGAAGGCTTCATGCAGAACGCCATCGTCTATCGCTCGGTGCGCATGGTGGCGGAGGCCGCCGCCAGCGTGCCGCTGCTCCTCTACGAGGGCGACCAGGAGATCACCGAGCATCCCCTGCTCGACCTCATCGCCCGCCCCAATCCGGTCAGCAGCGCGCCCGACCTGCTGGAATCCTGGTACGGCTTCCTGCTGGTCTCCGGCAACGCCTACCTCGAGGCCGTCGCCATCGGCGGAACGTTGCGCGAGCTGCACGTGCTCCGCCCCGACCGCATGAAGGTCATTCCCGGCCCGAACGGCTGGCCCGAGGCCTTCGAGTACACCGCCGACGGCAACACCGTCCGCTTCACCGGCGAGCTGGCCCCCGGCGTGCGCCCCGTCCTGCACGTCAAGCCGCGGCGACATCGGCGGGGATCACCTCGGAGTCGCCCCGTCGTCGCGCCGGCTGCGCAACCGGCTCGGCCCCGTTGGCGTACTTGTACATCGACACCCACAACACGGCCTCGCGCTGGAACAAGGCGCTGCTCGACAACTCGGCGCGGCCCTCCGGCGCGCTGGTCTACACCGCCCGCGACGGCAACCTCAGCCCCGAGCAGTACGAGCGCCTGAAATCCGAGCTGGAGCAGGGCTTCCAGGGCGCCGCCCGCGCCGGCCGCCCGCTGCTGCTGGAGGGCGGGCTCGACTGGAAGTCGATGTCGCTCACTCCCAAGGACATGGACTTCATCGAGGCCAAGCATGTCGCCGCCCGCGAGATCGCCCTTGCCCTGGGTGTCCCGCCGATGCTGCTCGCCATCCCCGGCGACAACACCTACTCCAACTACCAGGAGGCCACCCGCACCTTCTGGCGCCAGACCGTCCTGCCCCTCGTCAACCGCACCGCCAAGGCGCTGTCCGCCTGGCTCGCCCCCGCCTTCTCATCCGCCGACTTCGCCCTGATGAGGTGGA
>VBAB01000819.1 GCA_005888525.1 Alphaproteobacteria bacterium | reverse complement strand
GACGGGTCCCACACTCGACCGCGCCCACTTGTGGACTGCTATTGTGCAACGGACGCTGGCTGCTTAGGATGACGAAAAAGGCGCAGACCGCCGAGCGTAACCCGGAGGAGGCTCATTATGGATGGGACCACATCAGAAGATAAGTCGCTCGTGAAGTCAGGGCATAAGCTCGCCCACGCGACCGCGCAAAACTCGCCACTCGTCGCCGGTCGGCGCGAGTTCTTCAAGTACCGCGATCTCGGCGTGGCATCAGCCAGCGCTGGCCAGATGAAGGCCCAGGTCATGACCGCCATCAAGGGCATGACAGAGCCAACAGGTTGGCATTATCACAAGTGCGATGCGCAATTCATTTACATCATGAAAGGCTGGGTTGATCTGGAATTCGAGGACGGAAATCGAAAGCGCGTCAACGCGGGAGAGTCGCTCTACATTCCTGGAGGTATGCGTCACAATGAGTTCGGCACCTCAGACGATCTCGAGATCCTCGAAGTCGTCCTGCCTGGCGAAATGGGCACGGTACCTTGCTCTCCTCCCGCTGGCATGAACCCTTGAGTGGAGCGGCCGGGCCAGGCTGGCCCGTCGATATTCCTGCTAACGGACGATGCGACTAAGCAGGTGCGCATCCGCGATCAACTGCACAGGCTCTGAAGCCTGCCTCGCGGACTACGCACACGAAGCGACTCGTGGATTGACGGCGGCGTCGCGCAAGGTCAGCCGACAAATTGCTTGAGTAGCGGCAGCCAAAGGACAAGCGTCACGCATCCGACGATGAGGCCAATCACGACCCACACCCCGCGGTCATCCAGCTCCTGATCTGCAATGTTCTTCGATCGCTTCTTGGGAGTTGTCATGCCCACGCAACGATTGCGCTCGGCGTGCAGTTCCGACGCGGAATGCCGCATCCACTTTAGTAGCATGATGCATCGGCACGCAGCATCAGCAGCCGCCGGTGCCCCACCCTAAGCTGGAATGAATGCCTCAATGCCAAGTCCGTACCGCCTGCTCGGCAGTACTCCGCAAGCGGACCGCATCATTTTCGACAGCATCGACCATTGCAATGTCGATGTCATGCTCCATGCCGCCGGATGCCAGCTTGAGGCGCCCCCTTTCTATCTCAAGCACCGTGCCAACGTGCTTGCCGTCCGAACCCTTCACTTCCATGCGCTCTTTGATTTGCGAAGGTTTAGGCATTTGGAGAATTCCTCGGTTGATTTGTTTGATTTGTTGTCTCACGCTTCGCGGGCCTAGCTCCGCTGTTCCGTTTGCACTTCTAGTGCCGAGTTTTCTGCGCGATTTCGTCCGCCCGCGGCTCCATGGTTTGGCCAAGCCCCTCTGTCATGGATTTCCCTGTTTGGACTACCTTCTCGGATTGCTCCCGATAGTGCTCAAAGGCAGTGAGGAAGTACTGCGAATAGACCTCCTGGACGTCTGTAGCCGACTTACAGCTCAACAGCCGTTGCGACGCGGCAAGGTTTTCTTTGATGCGTCGGTGCACAAACTCGACCCACTCCTTCTGCGCGCTCGCGACGCTCTCTAGCAATTTACCGTTGACGTCCGTGGCAACTGCTAACAGCGGATTGCCTGGGAGCATTGAAGTTGGCCATGCGAACGATTTCACGCTCGTGCGTTGTTCATGTCTGACTTCGGTCATGGTCGTCTCCTTGACTATGGACGGATGCCGTTCCAAGTCACTTCATCGCAGCCCGTGTGGAGCTCAATTGCGCCCCGCAACTGCCCGCGCCACTTTTTGCCTCAGGCCCTCCAAGAGAGCGGTGGCTTCTTCGGTCGGCTCTTCAGTGCGCATCAATTCGCGCAGAACCTTTTCTTGGTTGCTGACCGCAAGCTCAGCTTCGACTATCTCCTGGCGGGCCGCTCGTTGAGGACCCGCACAGCTCCTGCGCTCCTGTTCGTCCAGGTGGAGAATTAAGTCCACCCA
>VBAB01000818.1 GCA_005888525.1 Alphaproteobacteria bacterium | reverse complement strand
GTAGGTGAGGGGCGTGTCGCCCGCCTTGAACTCCTCCTCGCGCCAGTGGCGCATCAGGCCCGGCAGCGGGATCTTCATCGGGCACACCTCCTCGCAACGCCCGCAGAAGGTGGAGGCGTTAGGCAGGTGACCGGCGCTGTGCACCCCGATCAGCGCCGGCGTCAGCACCGAGCCGATGGGCCCGGGATAGACCCAGCCGTAAGCGTGCCCGCCGATCGCCGTGTAGACCGGGCAGTGGTTCATGCAGGCGCCGCAGCGGATGCAGCGCAGCACCTCGCCGAAATCCGTCCCCAGCAGCTCCGACCGGCCGTTGTCGAGGATCACCACGTGGCAGGCCTCGGGCCCGTCCGGGTCGCCGGCGCGCCGGGGCCCGGTGGAGAAGGTCGTGTAGGTGGAGATCTCCTGCCCCGTCGCCGAGCGCGCCAGCAGGCGGATGAGTGTGCTCACATCCTCCAGCGTCGGCACCAGCTTCTCGATGGAGGCGAGCACGACGTGCACCTTGGGCAGCGACTGGGTGAGATCGCCGTTGCCCTCGTTGGTGACGATGACGGAGGAGCCGGTCTCGGCGATCAGGAAGTTCGCACCCGTGATGCCGACATCTGCAGCGAGGAATTTCTCGCGCAGGATCAGGCGTGCCTCGGCCACCAGCTGGGTCGGCTCGACCAGCACGCGATCCTTCGGCAGGCGCGTGTGCAGGCGGCGGAAGTCGGCCTCGACCTGGTCCTGGGTGAGGTGAATGGCCGGCGCGATGATGTGGCTCGGCGTCTCGCCGCGGATCTGGATGAGGTACTCTCCGAGATCCGTCTCGGCCACCTCGATGCCGTCGCTCTCCAGGCAAGCGTTGAGGCCGATCTCCTCCGAGATCATCGATTTGCCCTTGGTGACGACGCGAGCGCCCGCGTCGCGGCAGATCTTGCGGATGATCGCCCGCGCATCCTCCGCCGTGGGGGCAAAATGCACGAGGCTGCCGGCTTGAATGGCCTTTCTCTCGAACTCTTCCAGGTAGAGGTCGAGGTGCGCCAGCGTGTGGTCCTTGATGTCGCGGCCTAGGTCGCGCAGCGCCTCGAACTCCGGCAGCCCGGCGCGGGCGGCGCCGCGTCTGGCGGCCAGCCCCGGCGCGACGCTGGCAAGCGCCCGCTGCAGCTGCGCATCGCCGAGCGCGGCGCGCGCGTTGTCCTTGAAGGCGGGCGACGTCGATTGCATGGGCGTTATGGGCGCTCGCAGATCGCCGGTTGGTCGAGCTGGCCGGCCAGCACCTCGGCCACGTGGCGGACGGCTACGTTGCGACCCTGACGGGACAGCTTGCCCGCCATGTTCATCAGGCAGCCGAGGTCGCCCGCCAGCAACATGTCCGCGCCGGTGGCGGCGATCTGCTCCGCCTTGCGCTCGACGATGGCGTTGGAGATGTCGGGATACTTGACCGAGAAGGTGCCGCCGAAGCCGCAGCACACGTCCGCATCGATAAGCTCGACCAGCTCCAGGCCCCGAACCGAGCGCAGGAGCTGGCGCGGCTGCTCGCGGATGCCGAGCTCGCGCAGGCCGGAGCAGCTGTCATGGTAGGTGGCGCGGGCCTTCAGCTCGACATCGACGGCCTTGATGCCGCGCACGTCGACGAGGAAGGAGGCGAGCTCGTGCACCTTGGCCGCGAACGCAGCCGCGCGCGCCTTCCACGCCGGATCGCCCGCCAGCAGCGCGGGATAGTGCATCTTGAGCATGCCGGCACAGGACCCCGAGGGCGCTACCACGTAATCGTGCGCCTCGAAGGCAGCGATCGTCAGGCGCGCAATCTCCTCGGCCGTCGTCTTGTCACCCGAATTGTAGGCAGGCTGCCCGCAGCAGGTCTGGCTCGCGGGAACATCGACGTCGCAGCCGGCGTCGCTCAGGAGCTTGGCGGCCGCGAAGCCGACCGATGGCCGGAACAGGTCGACGAGACAGGTCACGAACAGACCGACGCGCGGACGCCCTGTGACCGATCCTGGCATGCTGTCCGCGTTCTCCCGCCTAGTGTGGCGTCTCGGAATTGCCGACCAACTTCGCGGCTTGGTGTTCATCGGCAATTCCGAGACATAAGCCACACTAGAACCTTGAGTCTGCTAGTGTCCTTCTGTCTCCGAATTGCCGTCCGACCTCGCGGCAATGTAGTCGGCAATTCGGAGACAGGACACTAGCGCGTGCGGCGCTATTTCTTCGTGTGTTTCTTCAAGAAGGCGATCAAGTCCTTGCGGTCCTGCTCGTCCTTGAGGCCGGCGAACGCCATCTTCGTGCCCGGCATGAAGGTGAGCGGATTCTCAAGGTACTTGAGCAGCACGTCCTCCGTCCACGTCAAGCCCTTGCCGCCAGCGGCCTTGTTGGCCTCGGAATAGGTAAAGCCTTCGATGGTCCCGGCCTTGCGACCGACGATGTCGTTGAGAACGGGCCCCACCTTGTTCTTGGCTTCCGGGCCTACATCGTGGCAGGCGCGGCACTTCTTGAAGACCTCCGCCCCCTCCTCGGGGTTGCCCTCCTGCGCCGCGACCGGGCCCGGCGCGCCGAGTGCCATCGAGCCGGCCACCGCCGCCAACAGGAGGGTGCAGACTATTCGCCCTGTCATCGTTTGTCGCTGCTCCGCAACTCTTTACATCATGTCGGCAAGCCTAGCAGACCTGCACTCCGTTCCCACGCGACCGTTCGCAGCAGCACCGTTGCCTCGACGGCGTGGCCGATGGCGGCGCAGGCGGAACCGCGATATACCATGCCGGCATGAGCCGCGGGCAAGGCTGTGAACGCAAGCCACGTGCGCAAGGAGCGAAAGACCCATGGGACTGGTGGTGCTGCCGGAGCCGGACCAAGCGATCACATCGTGCCGCGATGCGATCGTGGCGGACCTGCGCCGGCTGTTGGGGGCGGACGCTGTGATCGCCGACGAGGACGGCCGGCGCGCCTACGAGACGGACGCGCTCACCGCCTATCG
>VBAB01000817.1 GCA_005888525.1 Alphaproteobacteria bacterium | reverse complement strand
GATGTTGTCGGGGGCGATGTCGCGATGCAGGAAGTTCTCTCCGTGCATCATCTGCAGCGCGTCGAGCAGCGGGGCGACGATCGAATCGAGCTCCTCCTGCGTCGGCGGCCGGCCCAGGCCGCGCAGCCAATCCTCGAAGCTCTGGCCCTGCTCGAAGCGCATGACCATGTAGGCGGTGGAGTTCGCCTCGAACACGCGCGTGACGCGCACGACGCTGGGGTGCTCGAAACGCGCGAGCGTGCGGGCTTCCTGCAGGAAGTTGGAGCGGCCCCACTGGAACGTTTTCTTGTGCCTGTCGGACTTCGGCACCACGCTCATGGTGGAGTCGCGGTCGCCGAAATCGAAGGGGTAGTACTCCTTGATGGCGACCTTGGTGGCGAGATTGATGTCCTCGGCCTCGTAGGTGATGCCGAAGCCGCCAGACCCCACCACGCGCTCGATGCGGTAGCTGCCGTCGAGCAAGGTATTGACCGGTAGTCCCAAGCGGCTGTCCAAGGCACCCTCGCTCAAGCTTGCGGACGACCCATCATAGCAAGGAACGTCGCCCGCGGAAAGAATTGCGCCGAACGGAAGGGAGGCGTAGCACCCCTCCCGGAAGCGAAGATAGTCGGTCGGCGCCCGCCGCGCTGTTCCAGTGGATACACGTTGAGCGACAGTCGCTTGCGGTGGTCGCAGCCGAGGTCACCGTGCGGGCTTGGCGGCCCCTGGGGCGCTAAAACTTCTCGCTGAGCTCCGCCGCCGCTTCCGGCTCGCGCCGGGGCTGCGCAGCCGCCGCGAGAATGGTCGCCACGACATCCTCGGCCCGCTCCACCGTGGCGAAGCGAACGTCCATGTCGGGCCGGATGAAGGCCTCCTCGCTCATATGCCGCAACAGGGCCAGCAGCGGCTCCCAGAAGCTATCGATGTTGACCAGCACGATGGGCTTGGTGTGGCGGCCGAGCTGGGCCCAGGTCAGCTGCTCCACCAGCTCCTCCAGCGTGCCGATGCCGCCCGGCAGCGCCACGAAGGCGTCGGACTTGTCGAACATCAGCTTCTTGCGCTGGTGCATGTCGTCGACGACGATCAGCTCGGTCACGTCGCGCAGCATGCGCTCCCTCTTGGAGAGGAAAGCGGGAATAATGCCCGTGACGCGCCCGCCGTGGGCCAGCACGGCGCGCGCCAGCTCGCCCATGAGGCCCAGTCCGCCGCCGCCGTAAACGAGGCCGATGCCCGCGTCCGCCATCGACTGGCCGAGCTGGAGGGCGGCCGTTGCGTATGCCGGGTTGGTGCCGGCATTCGAGCCGCAATAGACGCAGATGTTGCGGATGCGGCGCTTGCCGGCCGAGGTGGGCTTTTGTGCCTTCTGCTGCATGTGATCCTTGCTGAGCTAGCGTGATTGCGATCGAGAAGTCCGCTCGACCCCCCGGCCCAGCGCGATGATGCGGACTTCTTGGTCATCACACTAGAGCAGGATCGCTTCAGATGGAATCACATCGCCTCGAATGCAACGTCGAGGCTGAAGCGTGAATCCTGCTCTACTTATTGAGTCTTAGAGCGAGATTCACGTTCCTGGATGGAAGCCCCAGTGCTTCCATCAGGAACGATCTCGCTCTAGCGTCGGTCTCCCATACCTTGCCCTGTTCTGGTCGCAGTTGTCATGCGCCGGGTCTCGGAGGCGTAAATCGTAGGCGGCGGCGGACGGCCAAATTGCGGCGACCTGCCCATAAGGCGGATCGCGACGCCCATGCCAGGCTCGCGTTTGCCGCTGGGGCGCGAGTTGGCTAAGTTTGCGGCAGATGCTTAAATGGTCGTTGCAGCAGCTCGCCGCAACAATCGGAAAAGACGAGTTCTTTCGGTCCGGGCAAGGGGAGGCAAGGCTGTCATGAAGGCTGCTCGCTCGAGGATCGCGGCGATTGCCATGCTTGCTGCGGGCACAGCTATCGTCTTGGGGCAGCTGCAACCGATCGATCGCGCCAACGCCGCCGATCCGGTGCGCGAGCGCGCCGAGGATCTGGCTCAAGCCGCGTCGCGACGCTTCAGCGAGGTGATGAAGGACGAGTTCGGGGCCCGGCCGCAGGGCCCGCCGCCTTCGGCGGCGCGCAGCGAGCAGGCGGGCGGCAGGGAAGGTCCTTGGACGGCGGCACTTGAGTGGCTGGAGCGTTCCAATCACGAGTACAAGTCTA
>VBAB01000816.1 GCA_005888525.1 Alphaproteobacteria bacterium | reverse complement strand
CCGCAACCCGCGCCCGGTGCCGGCATGTCCGAGCCGAAGGAGGACGCCGGCACCGCCGGTTGGCTGACATGGTCGAGCGAGCGTTTCCAGGAAATCATGAGGAAGCTCGCGGAAGGCGCGGCGCCGCCCAAGGAGCCGGAGCCGCCAGCCAAGAAGACTGCGGCGGAGAGCACCCCGCCGACCAAGACGCAGCCGGAGAAGGGCCCCGAAAAGCCGGCCGCGGTGACAAAGCCCTCAGCGGTGGTACCGCCGCCCCCGCCATCCAACACGCAGCCGCCCAAGTCGGCGGACACCGTCAAGGCGGAGGAGGAGCGCAGACTGGCCGAGACGCGCCGGGCGGAGGCGTCCAAGCGCGAGGCCGAGGTCAAGAAGACCGAGGAGGCGCTGAAGGCAGAACAGGCCAAGAAGACGGCGGAAGCTAAGAAGGCAGACGACGCGAAGAAGACGACCGAAG
>VBAB01000815.1 GCA_005888525.1 Alphaproteobacteria bacterium | reverse complement strand
ATGGGGCACGTGCGCAACTACACGCTGGGTGATGTGATGGCCCGCTACATGCGCGCCAAGGGGTTCAACGTGCTGCATCCCATGGGCTGGGACGCGTTCGGGCTGCCGGCCGAGAACGCCGCCATGGAGCGCAAGATCCACCCCGCCAAGTGGACCTACGAGAACATCGACACCATGCGCGCCCAGCTCAAGGCGATGGGCGTATCGATCGACTGGAGCCGCGAGTTCGCCACCTGCGATCCCAGCTATTACGTGCACCAGCAGCGGCTATTCCTGGATTTTTTCAAGAAGAAGCTGGCCTATCGCAAGACCGCCAAGGTCAACTGGGACCCGGTCGAGAACACCGTGCTGGCCAACGAGCAGGTCATCGATGGGCGCGGCTGGCGCTCGGACGCGCCCGTGGAGCAGCGCGATCTAACCCAGTGGTTCTTCAAGATCACCGCCTTCGCCGACGAGCTGCTGGAAGCGCTCGACGGATTCGGCAAGAGCTGGCCGGACTTCGTGTGCACGCAGCAGAGGAACTGGATCGGCCGCTCCGAGGGGCTGTCCATGACCTTCGCGCTGGAGGGCGCGAAGCTGCCCAAGAAGCTGCAGAAGATGGAGATCTTCACGACGCGGCACGACACGATCTTCGGCGCTTCCTTCATGGCGGTCTCGCCCGAGCATCCGCTCGCCCAGCACGTCGCCAAGAAGAGCAAGGACCTGCAGGCCTTCATCGAGGAATGCCGCAAGATCGGCACCACGGAAGAGGCGCTGGCGAAGGCCGAGAAGAAGGGCTTCGACACCGGCATCGTGGCCGTGCATCCCTTCAAGCCGGGCGTGAAGCTACCCGTCTACGTCGCCAATTTCATCGTCATGGGCTACGGCACGGGCGCCATTTTCGGTTGCCCGGCACACGACCAGCGCGACCTCGATTTCGCCCGCAAATACGGGCGTCCGGTGGTTCCCGTGGTGCTGCAGCCCGGCGCCGACCCCGCCAGCTTCCAGGTCGGCAGCGAGGCCTATCTGGGCGACGGCACCATGATCAATTCCGAGTTCCTCGACGGGCTGTCGATCGAGGCGGCCAAGGAGAAGATCGCCCAGCTGGCGGAGAGCGGCGGCTTCGGTGCGCGCAAGGTCAACTATCGCCTGCGCGACTGGCTCATCTCGCGCCAGCGCTATTGGGGCTGCCCGATACCGGTCATCCACTGCGAGAAAGACGGCATCGTGCCGGTGCCGGTCGACCAGCTGCCCGTGAAGCTGCCCGAAGATGCCACGTTCGACAGGCCCGGTAATCCCCTGGACCATCATCCGACGTGGAAGCACGTCGCGTGCCCGAAGTGCGGTCAGCCGGCCGTGCGCGAGACGGACACAATGGATACCTTCGTCGACAGCGCCTGGTACCAATTCCGCTTTTGTGCGCCGAACGCGCCGACGCCGACCGACAAGAAGGCGGTCAAGTACTGGGCGCCTGTCGACCAGTATATCGGCGGCAAGGAGCACGCGGTGCTGCATCTGCTGTACGCGCGCTTCTTCACGCGCGGCATGAAAGCCACGAAACACCTACAGATCGAGGAGCCCTTCACGTCGGTATTCACGCAGGGCATCGTCATCCACGAGACCTACCGCAGCGAGAACGGCGATTGGCTGACGCCGGCGGAAGTCCGCATCGAGGGTGAGGGTGCGGTACGCAAGGCCACCTCGATTGCCACCGGCCGGCCGGTCGAGATCGGCCCGGTCGAGAAGATGTCGAAGTCGCGCAAGAACGTGGTCGATCCGGACGACATCATTGCCCACTACGGCGCCGATACCGCGCGGCTCTACATCGTGTCGGACAGCCCGCCCGACCGCGACATCATTTGGACGGAGGGAGGCGTTGCCGGAGCCGGACGGCAGATCCAGCGCATCTC
>VBAB01000814.1:2709-3776 GCA_005888525.1 Alphaproteobacteria bacterium | reverse complement strand
AACCGCGCAACACTCGACCGCTGGGCAAATGAATACAAAGTCTCAGCCAACAACCCCTACGCATTACTGTCTGCGGTTGGCGAGGACTGCCCTGGTGCAATTCAGCTGATCCGGCCAGGTACCGATATTGCCGCAAGGGAGGGCGTAAGCTGGATCACGCATGATGAATTGGCCGAGCGCATGAAAGAGCTTAAAGCGGACCCTGGTGCTATGCGCAAGGCGCAAGACAAGGGGCGCGCGAGCCTAGCGGGCGCACAAGCCAAGACTGCTCTGTACAAGACAGGAGACCGTTGGGGAGTTCCCAACGGTCGCACGCCCACCACGCACATTCTCAAGCCCGAACCTAGCCATCTGCCGGGATTTGCAGCCAACGAGCATTTTGCGCTGCTTCTCATGAGAAAGGTCGGACTACCAACGCCAGATAGCGAAGTAATGACACTTGCGGGTATTCCGGTCTTTGTCACCAAACGCTACGACCGCTTCACGAGCAAAAGTGGCAGTGTCCGGAGGATCCACCAAGAGGACATGTGCCAAGCCCTTGGCTTGCCTCCAGGCAAGAAGTTTCAGGAGGACGGTGGCCCCGGCATTCCAGAGATCATGGAAGTGCTGCGCAATTCAGAGGACCCGTTCGAGGATCGCGATCGCTTCATGCGGGCGCAGGCTATGAATTTCGTGCTGGGAAACGGAGATGCTCATGCAAAAAACTACTCCATCATCTACCGGCCGGGAGGGGCCTTCCGACTGGCCCCTTTCTACGATGTCGCGAGCATGCTGATATATGCGAAAAACGTTGGAACAATGGAACTTGCGATGACTGTTGGCAGTCATCGCGGGATGATGGACGTCCTCCCGGAGCATTGGATGAAGACTGCCAAGCTGGTCGGTTTCAACGAGGAGATCGCTGTGGCACATGTTCGCGATCTTATCGCCCGCGTTCCAGGCATGGCTCTCGCCGTGCGGTATGAGTGCAAGGACCAAAGGCTAGATTTGAAAAGGGTTGATGAGGTAGTTGACGCCGTTTGGCAGCGAACCCGGACACTGGCGCCCGTCTATGGTTCCGAACTCAT
>VBAB01000814.1:0-2692 GCA_005888525.1 Alphaproteobacteria bacterium | reverse complement strand
CACGGTGTCGTCGTCACTGATGCCGTCGCCGCGGCGGCGCCCTCCACAACTGCTGTTACGACGATGATGATGATTGCCGCCGCCGCATCGGCGGCAGTGGGGGCGGCGATGACATCGTCGACACCTCCTTCAATTCTGTTTCTATCGTCTGATTGTAGTGCGTGATGGAGCGCAAGCGATATTCTTCGGCGGCCTGCTCAGCGCTCGACGGTCGTTTCCTATGCTCTTGTATTGCTAACGATGCTTCAGAGGAGGATGGGCCGAACGGCCCCGACAGTCTGTGACGCGGCACATCCAGTGAAGTCTGCCCCTAGTCCCGCGCGCTTGTATACGCGAGTGGGTTTTTGTGCAGAAATCCGTCCTGCACAAAAAGTGGGGTCACTGAACGTCATTTTGTGCAAAGCCCGCTCCGTTTCCGAAAAGCTGCGCAATGACAACAGGTTATGGGTAGCTTGAGCATAACGGTCTTCATCTGCCGTTCATGTTCTCGCCGCCACTCTGCCGCAGGGATGAGGGCGGCGACAACGGCGAGGAGATCCGTCAGATGAGGAGCTGGGTGTTTGCGGCGAGCCTGATGGCGGCCGCGGTCACGACCGGGGCGCAGGCCGCCGATCTCGACGAGGGGCCGCCGCCGGATCGGTACGGCTCGGCCTATGACGATCCACGGTATGCGGACATATACAAATATCCAAGGCCGCCAGCCTACGGCGTGCCGCCGCCCGGCCCGTACGCTGGTGGTCCGCCGCCCTATGCCGGCCCACCCCCATATGCCGGGCCGCCGCCCTATGCGGGGCCGCCGGTCCCGCGCGAGGGCGTCTATCGCAACGACGGCTACGGCTACGATCGCGATTACGCTCCCGGACCGCGGCGCTACTCCTACGCCGAGCCGGTCGCGCCCTATGCTGGGCGCTGCGCGCCGCGCGAGCTGGTCAAGGAACGTCTGTACCGCGACGGATGGCGTGACTTCCACGACGGCGATGTGCGCGGCGAGATCGCCACCGTCCACGCCCGGCGTCCCAACGGCCGGCTGTTCGTGCTCGCCATCCATCGCTGCAGCGGCGAGATCGTCAGGGCCGACCCGCTCGAGGGTGGCCCCGTCGGTCCGTATGCCTATGGACCGCCGCCGCGGCGCTGGGACCGGGCCTACTGAGCGATTGCACGAGGGAAGCGCATGAGGGAGACCTCGGCTCGCCGGGGTCTCCTTCGATTTTGGGCTGCCGGCATTCGCATGGCGCCGGCGCGGGATGATCCCTGTCTCGAATCTGCGCTGGCTGCTATAGAACACTCCGGAAGCGGCCCAGAGCAGGATCGCTTTGGATTGAATCACTTTGCCTCGACCGCACGTGAGGGAGGGAGGCGCGCATGGAGCTCGTGGCGCTGGCAAAAAACCCTGTTCCGAGCGGGGCGACGACGGGCGTCTTCAAGTCTCCCCGCGGGGTGCGGCTGCGCTTCGCGCGCTGGGAGCCCACGCGGCCTCCGCGGCGCGGCACGGTCTGCGTCTTCCAGGGCCGCGGCGAGTTCATCGAGAAATATTTCGAGGTCGTTGCCGATTTGCGCCGGCGCGGCTTCGCCGTGGCCACCATGGACTGGCGCGGGCAGGGTGGCTCGGAGCGGGCGCTGACCAATCCGTGTAAAGGCTACGTGCGCTCCTTCGCCGAGTACGATCAGGACCTCGCCCAGTTCATGAAGGAGATCGTGCTGCCCGACTGCCAGCCGCCCTTCATCGCGCTTGCCCACTCCATGGGCGGGCACATCCTGCTGCGCAATGCGACGCTGCCGGGGTCGTGGTTCTCTCGCATGGTGCTGAGCGCGCCGATGATCTCCATCGCCGAGGACAGGCTCGGCGCGCCGCTGTCCGTGTCGCGACTTTACGCCGAGATCCTTGGCGGCTTCGGGCTGGGCTCAATGTACGTGCGCGGCGGCGTCGACCTGCCCATCGAGTTCGGGCCCTTCGAGGGCAATCCGCTCACCTCCGACCGCGAGCGCTATCAGCGCAATCGGCTGGTGCTGCAGGCCGCCCCGGCGCTCGGTCTCGGATCGCCTACGGTCGCCTGGCTCCGCGCCGCGTTGCGCTCGATCGCCAGGTTGACGGCGCCGCAGTATCCGCTGCGCGTGGAGGTGCCGCTGCTGCTGTTCGCCGCCGGCATGGACACCATCGTCTCGACGCAGGCGATCGAGGAGTTCGCGCTGCGCCTCAAGGTCGGCACCCACGTGCTGATCCCCCAGGCCCACCACGAGATCCTGCAGGAGACGGACGAGCTGCGGCAGCGCTTCTGGGCGACATTCGACGCCTACCTCGGCGTCGACGCCGCGGTGTAGCCTCAGCGGCGCTCGCAGCCAATGCGATCAAGGGCGAGGCTCCTCGTCGTCCTCATCAGGATAGTCGAGCACTGACGGCGGCGTTGCGTCCGCCGGGCTCGCGCACCTGACGGGTGGTCGGATCGCGACTGATCTCCTGCTCGAGATGAGCCAAGTCAACGAATTGGTCGGCCTGCCGGCGCAATTCGTCCGCGACCATGGGTGGCTGCGTCTGCAGCGTCGACACCACCGTGATCCGACGCCCCCGCATCTGCAGGGCAGCTACGAGCGCGCGAAAATCGCCGTCCCCGGTGAACAGCACGACATGGTCCAGGTGCTCGACGAGGCGCATGGCATCGACGGTGAGCTCGATGTCCATGTTGCCCTTGATCTT